>JAUWMD010000053.1 GCA_030613345.1 Candidatus Krumholzibacteriota bacterium | reverse complement strand
GGCTGAGGGGATGCGCATCGGGTTTACGGCGCAGAGACGCGCGATGCCTTACTGCATGGGGACGCTCTACTGGCAGTTGAACGACTGCTGGCCCGCAGTATCGTGGTCGAGCATCGACGCGGCCGGCGAGCGGAAGGCGCTGCACTACGCGGCGAAGAGGGCGTTTGAGCCTGTTCTCGTATCGACCGCGGTCGAAGGCGAAAGGCTCCACCTCTACATCGTCTCCGACAGGCTCGAGGAGATCGGGGGCTGGATGACGATGAAGCTCGCCGGATTCGACGGCACGGTGCTGTGGAAGAGGACGATCGCGGTTAAAGCGCCGCCGAACGGGAGCGTGAATGTATTCTCCATCCCGCTCGATGTGCTTCTTTCCAGCGCTGACCCCTCCGCGGCCGTATTCTCGGCCGAATTCACATGCCCCGGGGAGAAACCGCCTGTTGCGATCCGCTACTTCGTTCATCCGAAAGATATGAAGCTGCCCGATGCCGAGGTCACCTTCGAGATCGTACCGGATGACACGGGAGTGACGCTCGAACTGACATCGGAATTTCTGGCGAAGAACGTCTTCCTGCAGCTCGACGGCGACGGTCATTTCTCCGACAATTTCTTCGATATTCTCCCCGGCGGCACTGCTACATTGAGAATCGACACCGATATTCCGGGGAGAGAACTAAAGAACAGGATCAGGATCAAGACCCTGAGGGACACCTACTGAAAAGAGGGAACTGCGATGAATCGGGCGGCACTTATCACGACACTGGGCACACTTTCGCTTGTCTCCTGCTCCCCCGGCGGCGTGGAGGATCTGACGAGGCATGTCGACCCTATGATCGGCACGGGCGGCCACGGGCACACATTCCCCGCCGCGACGGTACCGTTCGGGATGATGCAGCTCGGGCCCGACACGCGGCTCACCGGCTGGGACGGATGCTCGGCGTATCACTATTCCGACGACGTGGTGTACGGCTTCAGCCACACGCATCTGAGCGGGACGGGATGCTCCGACTACGGCGACATCCTCGTTATGGCGACGACCGGCGAACCGCTTCTCGCTGAGGGAGAGGGCGAGGACACCGAAAACGGCTACCGTTCGCGCTTCCGGCACGGGACGGAACGGGCCGAGCCGGGATACTACGCCGTGAGGCTCGACGACTACGGGATCAAGGCCGAGATGACTGTGACCGCGCGGGCGGGGATGCACCGCTACACATTCCCCGCGGTGGAGCGGGCGAACGTCATCGTCGACCTGCTGCATCGTGACAAGGTGATCGATTCCGCAATCCGGATCGTCGGCGAGACGCGTATCGAGGGACACAGGCGCTCGCGCGCCTGGGCGAGGGACCAGCGCGTCTATTTCGCCGCCGAGTTCTCGGAGCCGTTTATATCGCACGGAGTCGCACTCAATGACCGGATACTCGAGGGGGCCTCCGCAGCCTCGGGCGGGAACGTCAAGGCGTTCCTCACATTCAACGCCGCCGGCGGCGCTCAGGTGACGATGAGGATCGGGATCTCGGCGGTCGACATTGCGGGAGCTCGAAAGAACCTCGAGGCGGAGATCCCGTACTGGGATTTCGAGCGCGTGCGCTCCGAAGCCAGGGCGCTGTGGAACGAGGCGCTCGGGCGGATAACGGTCGATGGCGGCACCGACGCGCAGAGGACGACATTCTACACGGCGTTCTATCACAGCCTGATCGCCCCAAATCTATACATCGACGTCGACGGCCGGTACAGGGGCAGGGACCTCGAGATCCACACGGCAGAACAGTTCGACTACTACACCGTCTTCTCGCTGTGGGACACATACCGCGCTACCCACCCCCTCTTCACGATCATCGAGCGCAGGCGGACGGTCGATTTCATAAAGACGATGCTCGCCCAGTACGAGCAGGGCGGGATGCTGCCGGTCTGGGAGCTCTCGGCGAACGCGACGGGGACAATGATCGGCTACCACTCGATCCCGGTGATCGTCGACGCATGGTTCAAGGGCATTCGCGACTTCGATCCGGTCCGCGCACTTGCGGCGATGAAGCACAGCGCCGACCAGGACCACCTCGGGCTGAAATACTACAAGCAATACGGCTTCATCCCGGCCGGGAGCGAGGGCGCCTCGGTGTCGCGAACCCTCGAGTACGCCTACGACGCCTGGTGCATCGCGGAATTCGCCAGGTCGATCGGTGAGAGAAAAGACTACGAGAGATTCATCCGGCGGGCTCAGGGTTACAGGCATATCTACGACCCGTCGACGGGATTCATGAGGCCTCGAATGAACGGCGGCTGGCTCTCGCCGTTCGACCCGTCCGAGATCAATTTCCATTACACCGAGGCGAACGCGTGGCAGTACACATTCTACGTGCCGCAGGACGTCGAGGGGCTGATCAGGCTGATGGGGGGACGTACGGCGTTCGCCGCCAGGCTCGACGAGCTCTTCACGACATCTTCAGGGACGTCGGGGCTCGAGCAGCCCGACGTGAGCGGGCTGATCGGCCAGTACGCCCACGGGAATGAGCCGAGCCATCACATGGCCTACCTCTACAACTTCGCAGGGATGCCGTGGAAGACGCAGGAGCGCGTCCGCGAGATCATCGACACGATGTACGGCGCCGGTCCCGACGGGCTGTGCGGGAACGAGGACTGCGGGCAGATGTCGTCGTGGTACGTTCTCAGCGCGCTGGGATTCTACCCGGTGACGCCCGGCTCCGATATATACGTCATCGGCTCTCCTCTCTTCAAGAACGCGGAGATCCGGCTCGAGAACGGAAGGAAATTCAGGGTGTCCGCCGCAGCGCTTTCCGAAGAGAACATCTACATACAGAGTGCCGCGCTTCGAGGCAAGCCGTATTCGAAGAGCTACATACATCACGACGATATCATGAGGGGCGGCGAACTCGTGTTCGAGATGGGGCCTTCGGCGGGGTCATCGTGGGGAACGGCCGACGGGGATATCCCGCCCTCGAGGATCGAGGATTATCCCGTCCTCCCCGCACCGTACCTCGACCCCGCACCTTACTCCTTCTCAGGCTCGCTCGAGGTCACGATGGGGTGCTCCGACCCGAAGGCGGAAATCCGCTACACGACCGACGGGAAGAAACCGTCGAAAAGATCGAACGAGTACACGAGGCCGCTGAAGATCGATCGGCCGGCGAAGATACGAATGATCGCTCTCAGGAAGGGGATAGAGCCGAGCCCGGTGGTCGATACACGTTTCGAGAAGATTCCCGGCGACATAACCATTGAGCTGCTCAGCGAATACAGCTCGATGTACACAGCCGGCGGCGACATGGCCCTGATCGCCCGTGTGCGCGGCGGGGACAATTTCAGAACGGGGATGTGGCAGGGATACCAGGGAACCGGCCTCGAGGCGATCGTAGACCTGGGGAAAAAGCGAAGGGTAAAGAGCATCGCGGCAGGATTCCTGCAGGAGACGGGGTCGTGGATATTCATGCCCGAATCGGTCGAGTTCGCCGTCTCGAAGGACGGAAAGGGGTTCGAAATCATCGCCGAGCTCACCCATGCCATCCCGCTCGACCTCGAGGGCTCGGTCACGAGGGATTTCATGAAGGCGGGAATCAACAGGCGTGTGCGGTATATAAGGATAAGGGCCCGAAACATCGGCGTCTGCCCCGAATGGCACCCTGGCGCCGGGCCCCCGGCGTGGATATTCGCCGCCGAGATCATGGTTGAATACTGACGGAAATACTCATATATTTACCGGTAACGTTTATCGACCAGGCAGGCCGGAGGAGAGATGATCGAGACGATTCGAAAGAACAATATCTCCACGAAGGGCGGCATACTTGCAGCGATCCTCTTCGTGGCGCTCTTCGCATCTACCCAGGTCGCCTGCCTGACCCACACCCACTGCAACGGCGCGGGCTGCTTCGACTACGATGAGAAATCTCACGCCGAGCAGGGACACGAATCCCGGTTTGATCACGACACTCATTCCGAATGCGGCGATGAAGCCGACTCCTCGTGCGAGGAAGAGCATCAGGATTACGACATCCATCATCGCTCGCATGAAGGCCAGGCTCATCCGAAACGAAGATTCACCGCACCGGCCGATGAGATAGAATTTTCTTATACGGCCGGAGATGAGACCCCCGTCGCCGAGACGGCTGTCTGGCTGCCGGCGGTCGATGAATCTCCACCCCTCGAAAGATACGGGCTTATCTTCGCGGAAAGAGCCCCCCCTCTCGCCTGACCTCATAACTGATCCCTATGTAAATCTGATATGAACGGCTCCCAATCCGGTCATGGAAACGGATATCCCGTTTCGCCTCCGTCCGGCGGCCGTCCAACACATGGAGTGGAAATGAACCTGAAAGTATCGATCCTCATAGCCACGTGCCTCACACTGACGCCTCCAGCGGCGTCCAGTGAGGAGATACGGATCGGCATCGAGGACATCAGCGGAATGGCGCTGTCGCAGAGCCCACTGGCCCTTATCCTGGATGGCGACCTGAGCCTCGCTCAAGCGGAGAGGGATCTCGCGGTGCGGTGGACCAATCCCTCGCTCGTATGGGAGATGGAGGAGGTCGGCGACGACGAAACATCATCCCGCGAGTGGGTCGTCGCGCTCGAGAAGGAATTCGCGATGCCCTGGTCGTACGCAAAGAAAAGAGCCGGCTCGAACCTCCGCCTTTCATCTGCCCACCAGGGCTGGGAGGCTTCGAAGTGGCGGCTCATTTCGCGTCTGCGGCACGGGTACGTGACTCTGAAGCTCCGCGACATCGAGGCGGAGATCCTCGAGATCTTCGAGGAGATCATCGGCGACGCCTCGCGTGTCGTCACAGACAGAAAAGAGCAGGGAACCGTGTCGGGCATCGAGAAACGGCTCATCGACATGTCTCTTGTCGCCGTACAAGCGAGGATGGTCGAGACCCGGGCGGCAAGGCGCGAGCTGATGGACGGGTGGAAAACAGCGATGGGGATAGAGGCCGGCGATTCGGTCGTGCTCGTATCAGAGCTCGAACTCACCTCCGACTGGCTGTCTTCCGGAAGCGTAACGGCTGTCGGATCATCCGACGTGGAGAGCCGCAGGCTCGCCACCGAGGCGCTCAGGGAGGATATCGGACTGGAGAAGGCGGACATTTTCCCCGCCTTGAGCATCGCCGGCGGATACAAGAGCGTCGATGATCAGTTCACCGGGTTCATCGTCGGACTCTCCCTGCCGATACCCCTTCGCACTCGCAACTCGGGCGGCGTCGACAGGGCCACGGCCGAGCACAGGAAGGCTCAGGCCGAGCTCGACCTCTACGAGACCGCCCGGGAGAGACATATCTCGAGGCTGATGCGTACGGCCCGGGAAGAAGCCGACCTGCTCGAGCGGTATCACGGAGATTTTGCCCTCATCGACAAGCACATCGCCGACCTTGCTGTTTCATACAGAGAGGGATGGATCGATCTCGGCGATTTTCTCGAGGGGATACGGACCTATGCCGAAGGGATCGAATCGTATTTCGACATGCTGGAAGATTATCACGATATCGTGTTCGAGCTCGAAAAGCTGACCGAGCGCGAACTCTTCGCGCCGGGCCAGGCCCGGAAGGAGGAGACAGGATCATGAAACTGAAGAGACTGGCCCTGCTGCCGGCTGCCCTTCTGATACTGGCGTCATGCGCCGCGGAAGACAGACAGGCCGGGAAAGACGGGCAAGATCACGAGGATCACGGGATCAGCATGACGATCTGGAACGGCGGCATGGAGCTCTTCGCCGAGTTCCACCCGCCCGTACAGAGTGAAAAGACCAGGTTCACCGTCTTTCTCACGCGGCTCGAGGATTTCGCACCGGTGCCCGACGGGAAGGTCACTGTCGTGCTGAGGGACGGCGGCAGGATCGCCGCCTCCGGATCGGCCGACCATGCCGCGCGAAGGGGGACATGGATCGTCGAACTTCCGGCTCCCGAGCCCGGCGACTACGAAATCGCCGTGTCGTACAACGGAACGGGCAGTGCCGTCTTCGAGGCAGGATTCCTTACGGCGTTCGCCACTGAGGAAGAGGCGGCGCACGCCGGCGACGGAGCGTTCCGCGAATACGCGCACGATGGTCACACACATGCCGGCGAAGTGGAAAACGATCACGACCACGACCACGGCGGGGATGTCGAGACGATCGCCTTCCTCAAGGAACAGCAGTGGAACACCGAATTTATGATAGAAGAGATCCACAGGGTCATGATGCGGGCCGCCGTTCCGACTATCGCCGAGGTTGTACCGAGGCAGTCCGGGTTCGCCGAGATAGTGGCGCCAGTCGAGGGATATCTCCGGATCGGCCACAACCAGGATATGGCTGTACCGGGCAGAAGGGTCCAGCCCGGCGACCGGCTGCTTACCATCTGTCCTCCCCTCGAGGGGGCAGGCTCGTGGATCGAGCGCCGGCTCGCCTACGACAGGGCAAAGCAGGAGTTCGAGAGGGCCGAACGGCTTCTCGCGCGCGAGGCGATCTCGCAGCGCGAGTACGACGAGATTCGCAAGGACTGGTTCGTCGAGAAGGCGAGCTTCGAGACGATCATGCAGGGAGTCGAGGCGGAATCCGCCGCAGATTCCGAAACGGGCGAGATCCACCTGATCCTTAAATCGCCCGTCGGCGGTATCGTCGCATCGGTCGATGTCATGCCCGGCCAGACTATAGATGCCGGGCAGCCGCTGATGACGATCGTCGATCCGTCGGTCGTCTGGCTCAGGGCCGACATGTTCGAGAAGGACTATTACCGCATGGGCGTCCCCCGCGGGGCCGAGCTGCTGATACCGGGGATGGACGTATCGATGCGCATTGCGGACGCGGACCTGAAGCTGCTCAGCAGGGGCGGCATCTTCGATCGCGAAAGCATGACGATCCCGGTGATATTCGAGATAGAGAACACCGATGATCTGCTGAAGATCGGCCAGGTCGTCCAGATGGATATATACACGAGTGAAGAGATGGCGGCGGTAGCGGTGCCTGAAAAGGCCATCATCGACGAGGATTACGCACGATACGTATTCGTACAGCGGGGCGGCGAGAGCTTCGAGAAGCGGGCCGTCACAACGGGCGCCCGGTCGGGCGGGCTGGTCGAGATCACCGAGGGTCTGCGGGCAGGCGAACGGGTCGTTACCCGCGGGGCCTACAGCGTCAAGCTCGCCTCGTCGAAGAGCGAGACAGGCAGTGCGCACGTACACTGAAAAGAGAGAAAGATATGCTTGATCAATTGATGAGAACGAGCCTGCGCAGCCGTCTAGCCGTCCTTATCGGCGCAGCCGTCCTGCTCGTCGGGGGGGTGATGGTCGCCCTCAGGATGCCGATCGACGTCTTCCCCGACCTGACGGCGCCGACCGTCACGATCCTCACAGAGGCTCACGGGATGGCCCCCGAAGAGGTCGAGATGCTAGTGACCTTTCCGATCGAGACGGCGGTGAACGGCGCCTCCGGCGTGCGAAGGGTCAGGTCGACGTCGATCCAGGGATTCTCGACCGTCCACGTCGAGTTCGACTGGGGAACCGACATATACAGGGCAAGGCAGATCGTCAGCGAGAAGCTCCAGACCCTCGAGTCGGCGCTGCCCGACGAGGTCGGCCGTCCGATCATGGCGCCGGTCACATCTCTGATGGGCGAGATCATGGCCGTCGGTCTGACTTCCGAAGAGACTTCGCTGATGGACCTGCGAACACTAGCGGACTTTACGATCCGAAAGCGGCTGCTCGCCGTACCGGGCGTCGCGAGCGTCAAGGTCTACGGAGGAGAGGTAAAGCAGTACCAGGTCCTCGTCGATCCGAACCTGCTGCGCAAATACGGCATCGGATTGAGCGAGGTGTTAGACGCCGCGGCCGGCTCGAACCTCAACGCCAGCGGCGGGTTCTTCGTCCACTCCGGGCAGGAGTACCTGATCCGCGGCCTCGGAAGGCTGCGCGAGATAGAAGATCTGGAAAAAACGGTGCTGGCGCTCCGCGAGGGCGTTCCAGTCCTTCTGCGCGATGTCGCACGGGTCACCATCGGATCGGCGACGAAGCTCGGCGAGGCGGCGATCAACAGGGAACGGGGCGTCATGCTCGTGATAAGCAAGCAGCCCGACGCCAACACGCTCGACCTCACCGCGAGGATCGACGCGGCGCTCGCCGAGATCGGAGCGGCTCTCCCCGAGGACGTCGTGGTGCACGCGGAGATCTTCAGGCAGTCCGACTTCATCCGGCGCGCCGTGGACAACGTGATGCACGCGCTCCGGGACGGGGCCGTGCTCGTCGTCATCGTCCTGCTGATATTCCTCGCGAACATCCGCACGACGCTGATCTCGGCGATCGCGATACCGCTGTCGCTCGTCGTAGCCATCCTGATCCTCAAGGGACTTGGACAGTCGATAAACACGATGACGCTCGGCGGGATGGCGATCGCGATCGGCGTGCTCGTCGACGATGCTATCATATACGTGGAGAACGTCTTCCGGCGGATACGGCAGAACGACGCGGCCGAGCCGGCCGCGAGACGTCCGTTCTACGACGTAGTACTCGCCGCGTCGGCCGAGGTCAGGGCTCCGATAGCGAACGCAACATTCATAATCATAGTCGTCTTTATCCCTCTCTTCTTCCTCGGCGGAATCGAGGGACGGATGCTCAAGCCGCTCGGCATCGCTTACGTAGTCTCGGTGTTCGCGTCGCTGCTCGTAGCGGTGACCGTCTCGCCGGCGCTAAGTTCGATACTTCTACGGCATAAAGCGGGCAGGAGCGGTGACAGCCCAGTGATACGGTGGCTGAAGAAGATATACCGCCCCGTCCTCGACTGGGCGATAGATCACGGTCGCACGATTATGGTCGTATCGGCCGTTCTAGTCGTAATGATCCTCGCCGTCTTCCCCTTTCTCGGCCGATCTTTCCTGCCCGAGTTCAACGAGGGAACGCTCAACATCAGCGTCGCGACCATACCCGGCACATCGCTCGAGGAGTCGGACAGGATCGGCGACATGGCCGACCGGCTGCTGCTCGAGGTGCCCGGCGTCGCCTCTGTCGCGAGGAGAACGGGGCGTACCGAGCACGACGAGCATTCGCTCGGCTCCCACGCTCACGAGCTCGAGGTCGTGCTCGACGACGAGCCTTCCAAGGAGGAGATCCTCGAAGGTATCCGGCAGAAGCTCGAGCTTCTGCCCGGAACGATATTCATAATCGGTCAGCCGATAAGCCACAGGATCGCCCACATGCTCTCGGGGACAAGGGCGAACATCGCGGTGAAGATCTTCGGCCCCGACCTCGGCAGGCTGAGGACGCTCGCCGCCCGGGCTGAGACCCTGATGCGCGGCGTCGAGGGAGTCGCCGACCTCTCGGGAGATCAGCAGATCGACATCCCGCAGGTGAGGATCCGCGCGAACCGGCCGAAGATGTCGCTCTACGGCCTCACGATGGCCGACATCGACGAGATGATCGACATCGCCTTCCTCGGGATGAGTGTATCTGAGGTATTCGACGGGCAGAACAGCCACGACCTCATCGTCAGGTACGACGAGCCGTTCAGGAAAGACCTCGAGTCGATCCGCAGCTCGCTGATCGACACGCCGACCGGCGCCCGCGTGCCGCTCGACATGGTCACCGACATCGTCGTCGACAGGGGCCCGAACTATATCAGCAGGGAGAACGTTCAGCGGAAGATCGTCGTCTCGGCAAATGCCGGGGGAAGAGACATCGGATCTGTCGTCGCCGACATACGCTCGTCCCTCGCCTCTTCGCTCGAACTTCCGGAAGGGTACTTCATCCAGATCGGGGGACAGTTCGAGAGCGAGCGCGAGGCTTCGAGGACTATCGGCCTGCTCAGCATCCTCTCCCTCGTGCTGATCATCGTCGCGCTCTACGCCGAGTTCGGCAACCTGCGCGACACGGCGCTCGTGCTGGTCAACCTGCCGCTGGCCCTGATAGGCGGGATGGTCGCCGTCATCCTCTCGGGAGGCGTTCTCAACATCGCATCGATGGTTGGATTCATCACCCTCTTCGGGATATCGGTGAGAAACGGGATCATGATGGTATCGCATTACAACTACCTGATGACGACCGAGGGACTGAGCCGCAGCGAAGCGGTCGTGAAGGGATCGCTCGAGAGGCTCAGCCCGATCCTGATGACGGCGCTCACGACGGGACTCGCCCTGCTGCCGCTGGCCCTTGCCGCGGGCAGGCCGGGCAACGAGATCCAGGCGCCGATGTCGATCGTGATACTCGGCGGGCTGATCACAGCGACGATCCTCAACATGGTCGTCATCCCCGTACTGTTTCATCACTACGGACAGGGAGACACGCGGGAGTGCTGCGAGCTGCCGGAGATGGATTGATCTGGAATAAATAAAACAGCACTTGCAAATAGTGACACTATATGCAACCCTGGTTGCATATGGTACACCGAATGAAGTGGAAAATCCTGATCGAGGACGCCTGGCTCGAGAAGAGTATCGTCTGGCTCTCCGGCATTCGGAGGGTGGGTAAAACCTTCCTTTGCCGTTCTTTGCCCGACATCGAGTACTTTGACTGCGAACTTCCGAGAACGCGCAGATCGATGGATGATCCAGAGGCTTTCCTCGAAAATCTGAGTACCCGGCGAATCGTGCTTGATGAGATCCACAGGCTCCAGAACCCTTCTCAACTGCTTAAAATCGCTGCCGACCACTTCCCCGACTGCAGGATTATCGCCACTGGATCGTCCACGCTCGGGGCATCGACTAAATTCAGGGACACTCTCAGCGGCAGAAAGCGCGACCTGTGGCTGACTCCCATGACAGTCAGCGACATGACTGATTTCAAGAGCGAGAATCTTCATCACCGCCTGCTCTATGGCGGACTGCCTCCCTTCTTTCTCTCAGAGAAACTGCCCGAACGTGACTTTCAGGAGTGGATAGACGCATACTGGGCGAAAGACATACAGGAGCTTTTCAGGCTGCAGAGTCGCAGCTCGTTTCAGAGATTCTTCGAACTCATACTGACGCAGAGCGGAGGCATTTTCGAAGCATCCAGATTCGCCAGACCCTGCGAAGTGAGCAGAACGACTATCTCAAATTATCTTGCCGCTCTTGAGGCAACATTTGTCGCCCACGTCATAAAGCCGTTCAGCAGTCACCGGCCGACCGAGATCGTTGCCGCGCCGAAAGTATACGGATTCGACACCGGTTTTATCTGCTATCACAGAGGCTGGAATGAGATGCGCACCGAGGAATACGGCATTCTCTGGGAGCACTTCGTCCTGAACGAGATGCAGGCGGCGCTCCAGACCAGAAAAATCAATTACTGGCGTGACAAGCGTGGCCATGAAGTGGATTTTGTTCTGATCAAGCCGCGCAGATTACCAATCGCAATTGAATGCAAATGGTCGGCCAGTGATTTTAATCCTCGCAGCTTCCACGCCTTCAGAAGGCAGTATCCATCCGGAGACAACTTTGTTGTAGCCAGCGATATCAAGAGGAAATTCAGTCGTAAATACCAGGATATTAAGGTCGAATTTATTTCACTTTCCGATCTGATAACAAGAATATCAAGGTGAGGCTCAGGCAGGATAACCAACGAAAAGACTGAATCCTGTCCTGGATCAGTTTAGTAGAGAAAAGATTAACGGACCGACAGGGAGCGCGGATGGCGACATTTCACTTTCTCGACTGGTTCTGGCTGTTCGCCTTCGTCGCCCTGATGATCGGCAGCGGCGTGCGGTTCTACCGCC
>JAUWMD010000188.1 GCA_030613345.1 Candidatus Krumholzibacteriota bacterium | reverse complement strand
CATCACACCCTCCCCGTCGACCCCTATCATGAATTCAATATCCCCGGAGTAACCATCGGGAGAGACAATCGCGAATGCCGCTCCTGTCACGACACCATCCTTCCGGCCGCGAAAAACCTCAAGCGTATCTTCGGGGGCCAGAACGATCTTGATCTTGTCGGGCTCGTCGTCGTACGGCGGCAGGACGCTGCGGACCGCGCTCATCTTCTCCTCGAGAAGGGCCCTGGCGATCGGCCCGGCGGTCTGCTGGTTCACGTAGGCGAGCACGCCCGCCGATACCGCGGTGAGTAAGGTGAGGACGAAACACACCCGGATGATCTCTTTCATACCTTGATAACCTCCCCCAGACGGTCTTAAGTACCCGCTTCAAACAGGACCGCTATGCGGCGGCCTTCTTTGTATCTACGGCCCCGAATACCCTGGGCTTCGTATAACGGTCGATCAGGGGTGTCGTGGCGTTCATCAGCAGTATCGCGAAGCTCACGCCCTCGGGATAGGCGCCCCAAAGCCTTATAAGAACAGTTATGACGCCGCAGCCGGCGCCGAATATGAGGATTCCTTTTTTCGTCACCGGGCTGGTAACGTAATCGGTCGCCATGAATATCGCGCCGATGAAGAGACCGCCAGTTATCACGTGGAACGACGGATCGGCGTAATGAGCCGGATCGAAGAGATGGAATATGCCTGTCATCGCCCATACCGCGCCGATGAACATCACGGGGATGCGCCACGAGATGACCCTTTTCCAGATGAGGAACAACCCGCCGAGAGCGAGCAGTACGATCGAGGTCTCTCCGAGACAGCCGGCCCTGTTTCCGATCAGCAGGTCGAATATCTCGCCCCTGCCGAATGCGATGTCTATATGGCCGAGAGTCGCGAGGCTATCCTTCATGCGCGAGAGGGGCGTCGCGGTGGTCACCGCGTCTGTCCCGAACCTCGAAGCGGTTACCCACCTGGCGGTCATGTGCACGGGGAACGAGATCAGCAGAACGACACGGCCGACGAGCGCGGGGTTGAAGGGATTGTACCCGAGGCCGCCGTAGAGCTGCTTGGCGATTACTATGGCGAAGAAGTTGCCGACGACGATCAGCCACCATGGTGAGGTCGACGGCAGGTTCATCGCCAGCAGCAGTCCAGTCAGCACGGCGCTGCTGTCGCGAAGCGCGACGGGCCGCTTCATGATCTTCTGCGATATCGCCTCGAAGATCATCGCCGAGGCTATCGAGATCATGAGTACGCGAAGCGCGTCGAGTCCAAAGATATATATCGAGTAAAGCGCTGCCGGCGCCAGCGCGATGATCACGAGTCTCATGATCTGGGAGACGGTGCGTCCGTCGTGCACGTGAGGTGAGGAGCTGACCACGAACCTCGGCCCGACCCCGGCTTTCTTCGGCATGGGTCCGGGTCTGGGAGCGGGTTTTTCGGCAGCAACCCCGGCCGCCGGCTTTTCCTCGGGAGTTTTTCCTTCCATATTGTCTTCCAAACCGACCTCCAGGTCTTTACGGGCCGTCTCCGCGGCCTCGGTTGCCGGTTATCAACCGGTCTTTCTCTGCAGTTTCCTGACCTCGGCCTTCGCTCTCCTGAAGTGGTGCACCATCGGTCTTCTCGACGGACATACGTAGGCGCAGCAGCCGCATTCTATGCAGTCCATCACGTTATATTCGTTCGCGTCCTCGAATCTCATCTTCTCAATAAATATCGAGAGCGCCGAAGGATTGAGCCTCATCGGGCAGGCTTCGAGACAGCGGGCGCACCTGATGCATGCGTCGCTCACGAACTGGGCGACTTCTTCCTGCCTGAGAATCACTAGCCCGCTCGTGCCCTTCGTGACGGCGGCGTCGAGCGAGTACTGCGCCACGCCCATCATCGGTCCGCCGTTGATGCACTTGGCCGCATCGCCCTCGAGCCCTCCGCAGAACTTCACGAGGTCCTCGAACCTCGTCCCGACTCGCGCGAGGATGTTCTTCGGCTCCCGGATCCCGCTTCCTGTGACCGTGACGACCCTTTGTATAAGGGGCCTGTTGTACCGCACCGCCTCGCCGGCGGCCAGGGCGGTCCCGACATTATGCACGAGGACGCCGACGTCCATCGGCAGCCCGCCGGCGGGCACCTTCCTCTTCGTCAGGGCGAATATCAGCTGCTTCTCGGCACCCTGCGGGTATATGACTCCCATTGCCTCGACGCTGAAGCCCTGGCGTCCGGCTACAGCCTTGCGCATCACTTCTATGGCATCGGGCTTGTTCTTCTCTATGGCTATCACGACCCTGCCAACCCCGATAACGGCGGCGAAGAGGGCCGCCCCGTCGAGGATGCCTTCCGCATGCTCGACCATCAGCCTGTGGTCCGCCGTCAGGTAGGGCTCGCACTCGGCGCCGTTTATCACGAGAAGGTCCATCTTCTTCCCGGCCGGCGGCGAGAGCTTCACGTGTGTCGGGAAGGTCGCCCCCCCCATCCCCACAATGCCGTTATCATGGATGATCTCTTTGATCTGCCCGACGTCCAGGCCTTCGCTCGACCTCTCTACGCTGCACCCCTCGAACCACTCGTCTTTACCGTCGGGGGTCAGCACCGCGGCGGGCGCGTCGACGCCGACGGGCGACGGGTATATACCTATCGAATCGATCGTTCCCGAGGTCGGTGCGTGGACCGGGGTCGACACGAATCCACCCGCCTCGGCTATTACCTGCCCCTTCTTTACCTCGTCGCCCTTCTTGACGACAGGCTGCGAGGGGGCGCCGAGGTTCTGGGCAAAGAACACGACGAGCCTTTCGGGCAGCGGCATCTCGACTATCGCGCTCGAATCTGCCAGTCCCTTGTTATATGACGGATGAATGCCTCCGAAGAACCTGCCGCTTCCCATCACGCATCACCTCCTGCCGCCGCTGACGGCTCTTCACAGGCGCCGGCCGCCTCCCCGGTCACGACGATCGTGTTCATCGGGCATTCCGCCGCTACCTCGGCGGGGATCTCGAAGCTGTAATCGACCACAGCGAGGAAGTCGTCCATCGTGATCGCGCCCTCGGGAGCGGCCTTGACACACTTCATACAGCCGATGCAGGCGACCTTGCAGTGCTTTCTGGCCACTCCGCCCTTGTCGTGCGAGCTGCAGAGTATATGAAGCTTCCTGCTCGCCGGGACCATCCTGATGATTCCCTTGGGGCAGGAGGCAACGCACTTCGTGCATCCGGTGCACTTCTCCGGATCTACCACGGCGAGTCCGCCGGGCACCATGTCGATCGCGCCGAAGGGGCAGACGCCTGCGCACGTTCCCAGGCCGAGACAACCGTACGTGCAGGCCTTGTCCCCCCCGAAAATGAGCGCGGCCGAGTTGCAGTCATATATGCCGTTGTAGAAAAAGCGCTTCGCGGCTACCTGGTCGCTCCCCTTGCAGAGGACCAGGGCTACCTCCCTGTCGGCTCCTCCCTCGAATTCCATCCCCATGATGACGGCGATGGCTTGGGCCACCGATTCACCACCGACGGGACAGGCGTCGATATCCGCCTTCACCTCGGCGATCCGCTTGGCAAGCTCGGCGCAGCCGGGAAGAGCGCAGGCGCCGCAATTGGCACCGGGGAGAACTTCCTCGATCTCGTCCGCCTTCGGATTATGGGGAACGGCAAAGACCCTCGCCGCAATAGCCAGCCCGAACGCGGCCAGGAGAGCGAGAGCCGCAAGTGCGATTACAGCCGTGAGCATCTTTGTCACATCCTCCGCAGAATCAATCTGTGCCTGTTTCGTCCCGGTCTATCTCGATCGCGGCCGGCCTAGAGCTTGACCAGCCCGGTAAATCCCATGAAGGCGAGGGAGAGCAGCCCGGCGGTCACCAGCCCGATGGCCGTTCCCCTGAATGGAATCGGCGTGTCGCAGAGATCGATCCTCTCCCTCAATCCCGAGAAGAGGACCATCGCAACGCCGAATCCAATGGCGGCGCCGGCGCCGAAGATGGTCGTCTCTATCAGGGTAAACTCTTTCTGGATATTGAGAACGGAAACGCCGAGCACGGCGCAGTTAGTCGTGATCAGGGGCAGGAATATTCCCAGCGCCTTGTAGAGGGCCGGGCTGATTTTCTGAAGGCCGAGCTCGACAAGCTGGACGAGGCTGGCGATTACGAGGATAAAACTGACCGTCTGAAGGTATGTCAGGCCGAACGGAACAAGGACGTAATGATAGATCAGCCATGTCACCACCGACGCCATCGTCATTACGAAGAGCACTGCGCCGCTCATACCCGCCGCCGTCGAGACCCTTTTCGAGACACCGAGGAACGGGCATATCCCGAGGAATCTCATCAGCACGAAATTGTTTACCAGGACAGCGCTTATTATGATTATGATCAGCTTGGGCATCGTTCACCTGCCAACTTTTCCGGGATATCCTTCAATTCTCACCAAATTGTAGAAATAAACGGAATCAAGGTAATACAGATACCGCCGGAAATCAACCTTTTACAGGGAATAATTTCGCCCGGCGATCTTCTGGTCCGTTGACGAATCGAACCACATGTATTACATTCAGATAACGTAACAAGGGGCATTTTCGGCCAGGAGCGGGTCGCCGAACGACCGGAGCAGCAGCATCAGCAGGACTTCAGTGGGGCCCCGTTGATATTTACCGGGGATTTGATGGAATTCCGCGTAATAGACAGGAAATCACTCGACCTGCCCGCATGGGAAGCGCTGGCGAGGAACGCATCGTTCTTCCACACGCACCAGTGGGTCGATACCTGCGTCGACGGGCTTTCCCCCGGTTCACACGCCGAGTTCCTCTGCGGTTTCGAGAACGGGGAACTCGTCGCGGGGATGCCAGCCGTCATCACGAAACAGTTCTTCTTCAAGTCGTTCTACTCGATGCCCTACGGGACATACGGCGAGGTCATACTCGCCGACGGCGCCAACGGCAACACGCGGGACGAGTTCTACGTCCACCTCATCAAGTACCTGAAGAACGGGAAGTTTTCGAGGATCTCGATCACCGATTTTAACCGGAACCTCTCCGAGCTGGTCGAGCCGTTCCTCAGGCACAAGAACGTATTCACTCATATCATCCACCTCGATTCCGAGAACGGCCACTCCCCCCCCGACAAGAAGATCAACGGCCATATCCGGGCGGGCCAGAGAGCGAACACCGAAATATGCCGCGTCAGGAGCAGGGACCAGCTCAACGAGTTCTATGAGCT
>JAUWMD010000181.1 GCA_030613345.1 Candidatus Krumholzibacteriota bacterium | reverse complement strand
GTCGAGCGAGCCCTTTATCACGACGACAGGCCCGGCGACCGTATCACCCGCCGCAATCATAAGCCCGCCGTAGTGGACCTCCCTCGACGGGAGATCGACCATCGCCGTGAGGTCCAGCGGCTTCACCTTCTCGCACTCCCTCTCCCCGCCATCGGCGGCATCGGCACAGTAAGCCGATACCCGCGGGGGCAGGACCAGTGTAAGCACCAGCAGGACCGCAAGCCCGGTTATGGTATCAGTTCTTGTGACTATAGTAGATCTTCCCGACAATCTTCCATCCGTCCTCGAACCTGTATAGTGACATGTAATCGCTGTAGATCAGTTTATCGTCCCTGTAGATCAGGACCTTCGCCACCGCGGCGTCACCGGTCACATCGACCATGGGAATATCGTGGGTCACCTCGTAATCGGGACCATCGGGGTCCTTCTTCTTGCTCTTCTCTATCGATTCGCACCATTTGTCGATCGAAAGGGTCTTTACTTTCTCGCCATCGCGGATGAACATCGTGAACGATGGATGGAATCCCTTCCTTATCGCAGGGATGTCCCGGTCGATATGGATGCCCTTGACGTATGCATTGACAATCGTCTCCCTGACGGCCGATTCCTCTTCTCCGGCATGAGACTGCGAGAAAAACCCGGCTGCCACGATCATAGCGGTGAGAATCGTCAGACAGAAGCGTCCCCGGCGCATAAGGTACCTCCACAAAGTTAAAGACCGGCCGCACCGTACTTATCTCATACGAAGCAGCCGTTCACAGGTTTCAGCGTTCAGTGGGATGATTCTACAGGCGCCGTGGGATAGATTCAATCAATAAAGGAATAACAGCGTTCCAGGAGGCGTCCCTTTTCTCCTCTACAACAAACTGTCACGTATTACCTGAGAAGGACCATTTTCATCGTCGATGAGAACCCGGGCGCATCCAGCCTGCAGAAGTAAACGCCTGACGAGACATCCTTGTCCGATGCGTCCTTTCCATCCCAAACCAGCTCATGGCGTCCTCGCTCGAGGACAGAGTCTGCCAGGGTCCTTACGAGCCTGCCGCCGACGTCGAAGACCTCGACCCTTACATTCGACTTGCGCGGCAAATCGAATCTTATTGTCGTGACGGGATTAAACGGGTTGGGAACATTCTGGGCCAGATAGTAGTCCTTTATATCGGGGAACGCGGGACCGTCCGTAAATGTCCCCTTCGAGAAGTCGGCGTCGGAGTCATCGTATGCGGCCAGCCCGACGCCGTCGCGGGCGATGACGCGCATCCTGCACTCGGTCGATGCCCCCTCCGGTACGGTCCAGGGATAGGTGCCGGTGTTCTCAATCCCCTCTACTATCGTCTCGCTCCAGGTGGCGCCGCCGTCTGTGGACAACAGGATGTCTACCGAGGTCACGCCTGTATTGTCACTCGCCGTCCATGTCAGTTCAACGCTTTCGTGTGTTGTGAACTCCTCCCCGCCGTTCGGATAGAGGTCGGTGACAACCGGAGGCTCCGTGTCGGGCCAGGATCCCGCAGCGAGCCATTCGAGACATCTCGACATCAGTATGTCCCTGTCGGCAGCCGTGTTTACCGCCTCGAAGCCGAAGGCGAGGTAGACGAGCCTGTGACCGGTATCATACCTCAAAGCGCCCTCCACTCCCGACGAGTACTCGAGCACCGCTGCAGCGCCGGAGCGGGGCTCGATCTCGCTCGGATAGTCCTGGTTCCCGCTCCCGTCTCCTCCGCCGATATCAAACGCCAGCCCGCCGCCGACGGGATCGCCCGGTATCCCGGTAAGCGCCCTGAACCCGGAATCGTCGTAGATATAATCGGCGTGGAGGTAGTTCATATAGAAGGTAATGTCGTCGGTGTTCCCGTAGGCGTTGAGCTGCCAGCCGACATCCTGCCCGGTCATCAGCAGATTTCCGCCGCCGTCGAGAAGGGACTCGATCGCAGTGATGTTCTGCGGCTCGATATCGCCGCCCACGCCGGTCAGCCAGATGACCGCCGTATAGCCCGAGAGATCGGCCGCGCCTATGTAGCCGTCCGCGATCTCGTCCCAGACCTCGTAAATGTATCCGTCGTTCTGCAGTGAAGCCTCGAAGTACTGCTCGAGATGGGCGCCGTCGTCGTCGTCGACGAGCAGGATCGGACAGTCGCCCAAACCGACCTCGAAGGTATCGCTATGCGTGTATCCGCCGTCGGCGGTTATCGCGAGGACGAACTCTATCTTGTCGCCGGGAAGGGCGAACTGGTCGACGTCGAATTCGAAGAAACCGGTGCCCGGAGAATTATACCCCGCCGGAATGGTGCCGTACGACACCGTCGGCTGCGTCACGGTAGCGAGGCTGCCCGTGGTCGAGAGTGTGGCAGATACGTTCGTCCTGTCGGGAGAAAGAATGTCGCACCGCAGTGTCACCTCCATCCCGACGCTCTCGCCCGGATCGGCCCTGTAGTCGCCGTCCCCGTCAGGGTCGAGTATCGAATGGTTTTTGTGCCAGACATCCAGGCCGGAGTTGTAGATCACCCGCTGCGTGGCGTAGCCGATGTGGCACGTCCCGTACTTGATCCAGAAGAACCCGTCGAGCCCCCATGCGTCGCCCCAGCTGTTCTTGCATAGCCAGGCACCCTCGCCGCTGCAGAATATGTCATCCCACCCTATTATCAGGACGGCGTGGTTTATCGGTTCGTCTCCATCATGCTCGTAGCACCCTCCGCCGTACGATCTGAAATCTTCGTATACGGTAAACGTCGTGGCCACCGGCGATATCATCACCTGCTCCTTTATCGCCTCGACGTCGTTCGGGACGTCGATCCAGCCGCCGTTCGTCACGTATATCTCGCAGGTATCGTCGGCACAGGGGATGTCGTCGTCTGCCATGTACGGCATGCACCACTCACGCGCGGCGCCGTTGTCGCGGACATAGTCCCAGGTCCAGGAATACCACGTGCCGCTGCAGCCATACCCGAACGTCCTGCATGAGAGTATCTGCTGCTCTGAGAGGTCGTACTCTATCCCCTCGTTTATCATCACGATCGATTCGAGGGCCGCCGTTCCGGCGAAGATAGCGCAGCTGCCGCACGTTCCCTGGTTTGTTACGGCCGAGACGCCTCCCATGTCGCGCCAGTCCCAGTTCGACGGGGCGGCGGGAAGCATCGGAAAGCAGCGGGGTCCCACCAGGGTCTTATTCTCTAGCGCCGTGAATCTCTTCTCGACTTCAGGGGGAACACGGAGCCCGAGCATCCTTCGGAAATCTTCTTTCGACAGATCGGTAACCCAGGTCCTCTTCGCCGTCCAGTCGTACCCCTTTGAATCGATCTCTTTCTGGAGAGACTCGATCTCCAGATCTCCCTGTGCATCCGCAGGAACCGGGATGAATATCATGATCGTGATCAATACGGCAAGAAACAGTACCACTTTGCTGGGGGATCTGCCGAATGCCATGAAAATCTCCTTTGATGATCAGTCGCTCCCGGTGCCTATCAGATTCATCCTGTGGTCGCCGTGCCCCGGACCGTCGGGAACGGTCGCGTCGATCAGCATTCTCTCGTAGCTCAGAACGGGGCCAATACCTGGCGCGTAGGTGATCGTCCCGTAATTGTAGACCCTGAAATATCTCGTCCCTTCGACCAGTTCCATCGTTCCCATGCCATGGTCGATGATGTAGAGGCACCCGACTGCGTTTTCGTACTTCCCGTAACCTGTCTCGACCGTGCCGCGGCCGAGTACCTTGCAGTGTATGAAAATATCACTGGCCAGTGATGGGATAAACTGGAAGGTGAACTCGTGTCCCGTCGAGATGTCCGATTCGAGAAACTTCCAGGCGAGAAGGGTATTCACGTCTCCGTATGTGCCGATGTAGTCCTCCGTCTTCTCCCATACCCCGCCGTGCAGGATCAGCGGTGCGCGGGCGACCCTGATGGCGGCGATGTCCGCAGGGGTCTTGCTCCTGCCGGCGAGGCTCGAAATCGCACCCTCGAGATCGGGTCTCGCCATTCGGAGCCTGTCAAAAAAGACCGACTCGAAAGAAACGATCGTTATGTCATCATCCCATTCATCGTAGATCGTCTCGACGAGGCACTGACCCGTTGCGCCCGAATCGCCGACGCACGTACCGTCGAATTCGAGCCTGAATATCCCTGATATCGTATCTGCATCGGTGCCGGTCGATTCATCGCCGAGAAGTCCCTCGATGTATTCGAATGAGGGTACGGCGGGAACGTCGCCGGGATTCTCATAGAGTGTCCAACGATCGGTTTCCCAGCGCCGCCTCGTCCAGTCGAACGTCCACGAGTTCCCGTCGTCGTTCGGCCAGAGATTGTCCATCGTTGGCGCGGGCGTCCCGGGGCAGACGGGGCATTTCGTCTCGTCTTCCGAACAGCCGATGACGAGCCCTGTCGACAGTGAGAGGGCTACAAGTGCAGCGATATATCTTCCGGCGGTTTTCATTCGGAGCTCCAGTTCCCAGGGGAGTCTGATTCAGATGTTTTTCTGACAATTATTCTACTATATCAGGGCGTATAATGGAAGCCTATATCCGTGATGCCCGAATCGTGTACGCCGTCCGTCCTGGTTGTCATGTATCCGAGCCAGGCGCTGATGGCGGTCGATGTGCCCGAATCGATGCACGGGCTGTCCGCTCCCTGGCCCGCCGCCGTCTGGGAGAGATACCAGGTGACAGATGATCCTTCCACAAAGAGCGGATCGAGCCTGATGTTGCCGTCGGCATCGGCCGATCCGTTGCCTTCAACGCCGTACTCGTCCTGGTCGATGTCGCAGTACCTCACGGTCGGAGGGACATCCGTACCAATCTCCAGGGCAGGATGGGTGTAGATACATGTATTCCCCCACATGATGCAGTTGACGAAGTCGGCCTTGCTGTGCCAGCAGCTTATTCCGCCTCCGTACGTGGCGACGTTCTCCACGATCGTGCAGTTGACGAGAGACGACGAAGACACCAGAAGGTATACCCCGCCACCGCTGACATACGCAGTGTTGGATCCGATCAGGCAGTTCTCCAGCCTCGTCGAATCCTCTCCTGCGATGCCGTTCATGTATATCGCCCCACCGCTGTTTGCGGAGTTCTCCGAAAAGATACACGATCTCACGAACGTTCTCGAACTGGTGTTGTACAGCGCACCGCCGTTGTGACTGGCCATGTTTGCAGTAAAGAGGCAGTCGGTGAGAGACACTTTGCACCAGTTGTTGTACATCCCCCCTCCGAAACTGCAGCTGTTGACGGGCCCGAATACGCAGTCCTCGAAGCTCGGGCTGCCGCCGATTCCGTTCTCGTCGTCGTTATACACCCCGGCGCCGTTGTTCTCCGCGGTGTTGATCCTGAATATGCAGTTCCTCACAACCGGGGACGAGAGCAGATTGGCCATCCCCGCCCCGTGAAAGGCCGCGAAATTATCGGTGAAGACACAGTTCTCGACTACCGGCGATACGCGGTGGTTGAGCATCCCCCCGCCGCAATTGTCAGGAAAATCGCCGAACATTACGGGGGCGCGGTCCGCATCGATTTCGGCCAGACGCCGGGAATCGCGATCGAGGTGACTCTCCCAGGTGGATTCGTG
>JAUWMD010000274.1 GCA_030613345.1 Candidatus Krumholzibacteriota bacterium | reverse complement strand
TGCAACAATTTACGTATGCTGAAGCTACATTTCCCGTTTGCCCCGAATAGTGCCATATCTTGGGGCAAGTGCAAATATGGCATACTACATTTTGGGCGTCAACAGATTTTTCCTGCCTGATAATATTATATAATATCCGCGGGTGGTTGTATGTAACTCGTATGATTTCATATCATTACGATAACACAACATTGTTTCCGGACCGCCGTAAAGCGTTCGCCGGTTTTAAAAAAATGTGTTATTATCGCTCCGGGCTGAAACGCAGAGAGGAGGCGGGAAAGATGACTTGTCGGAAAACCTTGTGGCATATGAGAAAGATGAGATCGGTGACGAAGGGCTGGTCTTCATGGGCGGCTGCTGCAGTGGCGGCGGCGATGGTGCTCGTCCCGGTGCCGGTGAGTTCCCAGATATTCGGTCAGTACACGACGGCGGCGATTTCTCCTCTCGGCGAGGGAGCCGTCTTCGCCGCGGCCGGCGACGCGAAGTTCCGAACCGGGCTCGCGACGAGATTCCTCATCACAGGCAAGAGCGATCTCGGGCTGCAGTTCGGTTACAACCGCGCCGAAAAGATCGACAACTACGGTCTCGGCGCCGACTACAAATTCTATGTCATCAACGAGGACCCCTCTACACCACTCGACCTCTCGGCCGACATATCTCTCGGCTGGCTAGGCGGCTCGGGCTACAGCAGGGGGATCTTCACGGCGGCCTTCATGATCAGCGGCATGATCGATCCGGAGGCGAGGATCAGGTTCGAGCCGTATGGATCGGTCGGGTTCATCGGGCATTATTTCTTCGGGAAAGGCAGCTGCGAGGAGCGCCGGCCCGGCGCCTGGCCGTGCGAGGACGACGACTGGTCGGCGGATTCGAACCTGCTGCTCCGGGGCGGGACGAAGATCTGGCTCACCGACAACTACCAGCTCTACGTTGAGCTCGATTACGACGGGAAGGCCGCGATCGGCGCCGCGTTAAACGCGGTGTTCTAGCTCCTGCCGGCGATCGTCTGCTGCCTGGTTGTCTGCCGGATTGTCATATGCCGGAGAGTCATCTGTCTGAGGGTTTCTTGCCCTTGAAGATAACGACGGCGGTGATGTTGTCCTCCCCGCCGTATTCGATCGCGGACTCTATCAGCTTTTTACACGCCTGCTTCGGACCATTCTGCTCGACGATAGATCCGATCTCGTCTTCGGGAACCATCGAGAACAATCCGTCGGAGCAGAGCAGGATCTTGTCACCATCCTCGAAGACGATCCCCTCGTGGATGTCGGGAGCCACATCGTTCCTCAGTCCGACGGCACGCGTCAGAACGTTGCGGCGTGGGTGCTTGGCCGCCTCTTTCCTGTCGATCAGCCCCTTCTGGACCATCTCGCCGACAAGGCTGTGGTCCTCGGTGAGCTGCTCGATCTTTCCTCCACGGATCAGGTAGGCGCGCGAGTCACCGGCATGCGCGATGTTGTAGTGATCGGGGAAGAGGGCAACAGATGTACATGTCGTCCCGGCGGTCCCGTTCCTGCCGTTGCCTACATGGTTGAAAACACGCTTGTTCGCCTCCCTCAAGGCGATTTCCAGTGTCTCTGGCGAGGACTCGCCCTTTTCCGAGTAATAGATGTCGCCCATGACCTCGACGACCATCTTGCTCGCTTCCTCGCCCGAGAAATGTCCACCCATCCCGTCAGTGACCACAACGAGGACGCCCCTCGACTCGCGCAGTTCGTCGGTCTCCGGATCGAAGATCCCGTAGTAATCCTCGTTCCTCTCCCTCACCGAACCGCGGTCGCTCGCGGCCGAGATGATGAATGGCCAGTTGCTGAACTCGTCGATCATCTATCCATCCAGATCTGACATCCCCTGTTTTCGAACCTCTATCAGTATTTTCCGTCTTCTGCCCTTTAAATCGACTGCCAGCTCTCGGGCAGCCTCAGCGTCATCACCTTCGTCGAGGCGATCTCGATACCGGCCAGGTCGCGCGAGTCCCTGACCCTGTCCGGTATCTTGTCGGTTGTCGCTGGTTCGAACCCGAACCTCTCGAAATACCCTTCAGAGCCCGGGACCACCAGCGCCCAGACCCTGTCGCACCGGCCCGAAGCGTATGCGAGGACTCTGCTTACAAGCGCAGTCCCGATCCCCTCGCCCCTCTCGTCCTCCCTTACCGCCACAAAGTGCAAGAGACATTCCGTTTCGAACTCTCTCGAGCCCGTAATGCCGGCGAGAGACCCGTCAGAATCAAATATTCCGAAGAGATCGCAATCCGATGAATACCTGTTCGTCAGGCGTTCCGATTCGAGCAGCCCGCCGACCTCCATCTCGAGTCTGGGATTCAACTCGGTTATCCTGAAGACCTGGCCGCTCATCTTCTCCCGCGAGTCGACGCACATTCAGCCGCGGCCACCGCTTGGACCCAGCCCCTGCGGGGTACCGGCCCCTTGTATCCACGGCCGACTGATGCTACATTACGGCGAAAGATTAATATTTGATGATGTGAAGGTCAAGCCCTGATATCGGAGCCCCGGAAGGAGAACGATTTGAGCAGTAATATCGAGCTCTTCCGCCGGATCGTCGACGGCGCCGCGGCGGTCATCTTTGACTTCGACAACGTGATCGTCGACTCCGAGCCTTTCCACTACAAGGCCTATTCCGAGGTGTTCGCCGGGAAAGACCATACGATCGACATTGAGGAATACTGGGTGGAATGGACCTCGAAGGGCGGCGGCGCCGAGGGCGAGATAAACAGGTACGGGCTGGATCTCGATCCTGCGGATATCAGGAGAGAGAAAGACCCGATATATTCCTCCTACTGCATGAAGGGTGAGATCCCTCTCTTTCCCGACGCGGTCAGGATCACACGGCTGTTCAGGAACTCAGGCCTCAGGACCGCCATCGCGTCCGGATCGTACAGCCATGACGTCAGGGCGCTGCTGGAAGCCCATAACATCTATCATCTGTTCGAGACGATCGTGGGAAAAGACGACTCGGGGCGGATCAAGCCTTTCCCCGAGCCCTACCTCCTCACCGCCGAGAGACTCGGGCTCGAGCCGGGAAAATGCTTCGCAATCGAGGACGCCGAGAAAGGCGTGATCAGCGCTCACGCGGCGGGGATGAAGGTCATCGTCGTAGAAACCGCCGTCACCGCGAACGTCCCGATTGCGGAGGCTGACCTGCACCTGTCGGGACTCGCCGAGCTGTACAAGGTAATGATCGAGTCGGGGATGAG
>JAUWMD010000263.1 GCA_030613345.1 Candidatus Krumholzibacteriota bacterium | reverse complement strand
CGACGGATCACCGCAAGGACCCGCCGGTCTCCGACTCTTCGACCGACCCGTGACATCAGGATGTCATGGTTCACGTTGTCGAAGAACTTCTCCAGATCCATGTCCACGACCCACCGCCTGCCGCCGGACACATACTCCCGTGCCTGAAGCACGGCCTGATGGGCACTGCGACCGGGGCGGAACCCGTAGCTGTGTTCGCTGAAGAAGGGATCGAAGATCGGACTCAACACTTGATGCAGGGCTTGCTGAATCAGTCGGTCAACCACCGTCGGGATGCCAAGCTTGCGCATCCCCTTGCCACCGGGCTTCGGGATCTTCACTTCCCGCACCCCCGACGGCCGATAGCTGCCGCTGAGCAGCTCTTCCTTGATCCGGGGCCATTGCTCCTTCAGAAAGGTGCGAAGTCCGCTCACCGGCATCTTGTCGATACCGGCGGCTCCCTTGTTCCTTTCCACACGGTGCAGAGCCTCGGTCATGTTCTCGCGTTCGACCACCGCGTCCATAAGTCGCATCGTCTCCGAGCGGAAGTGGTCCCATCTCATCGCAGCAACCGACACCCCAGCCCCTTGCTCTCGCAGGTTCCGCCCGCTACCCTCCAGGGTGGTGTCCGGCATCCCAGCCGAACGGTCTGTGTCTTGGTCAACCATCGAGAGTCAGGTCTCCTGCTCCATGTTCATGTTCGGGCCTTCAGCCGGGTCGATCGGCCTACTATACCCTCGGCTGACTTCTGCCGATCCATCGGACCGCTTCTCAGCGGCCCTAGCACAAGGCAGATCGACAGATCTCCCCGGGTAATGCGCTCCCACCTTCACACTTATGCCCGCCGCATCTACGTCCGTGCCTTCCATACAGGTATCGGGCTTTGGAAACATTGGACTCCTCACCCAGCACAACCGCCTCGTATGCGATTCCTGTTCGTCGGGCCAGTGCTTTGCCTTCGGCTTCCTTCAGACCCCACCTCGCGATGGCTGCCCTTGCCGCTTAGCTAACAGTTCCCCCTGTCGGGCCTGTAGAGGACTTTCACCTCCAAGTGAGTGCGCCCTGCCGGGCGCACAAAGTAAATGCGGCGCCTCTGACCGGGCGCCGCATTCGTTTCAAGCGGAATTCTGCTTTGATTCTTACTTACCGGTATATCGATTTTATAGAGCCCCAGGTGCTTTCCTCGTTCGATACCATCACGCACTCATAGCAATTCGGAAGTTGTCCGCTGAGATCCCCGAGACATATCATCTCCCCGTGCTTGATGAAGACTGCATCGGGATAATCCGCCGCGGGCAGGGGCGACATCGATGAATAGAAAATCCAGGTGCCGGAACCATAAGATACAGGTTCACAAGGCGATGTGTCTCTGACTTCGAACTTCACCACTGCATTGTCCGTGATGTCTTCGTGCCCATTGCATTCGATGAACCCATCGAACACCGCTTCGCAACCCTCTACATCGCTGGTGGATGTTCCGGCCGGATCGGGGAAAACGATCGAAGCTGCGCTGCTGTCGCAGAGACATGGACATTCGACCCCCAGCGAGAACAAGATGTAACTCAAGGCGTCGCCTTCCTCGGGACTGCTCGTCTCCCAGACCGCGGAGAATACGTACTTGTACAATCCTTCGAAACCGGCGTCTGTCGAGATCTCGACCGTAACATCTACTGAGACCTCATCACAGGCCTGTGCCTGAATACCGGCGGATGTAAGCGCGAGGATGATGGGAAGAATGATGACGGCCATTAACAAACGTTGCATTTCTTATCTCCTTCAACCTGATGCCGGAGCATGCTGGACGGTCATTATTATTTAATCAGAATGATTATAACATAATTACTTATACCATTTCAAGCATTTTCTATCCTGAGACAGGGGGCCGGAACTGGATTCCGGCGCCTTGTCATATCGCATACTGATCGAGATCGAAAGGTTATTCCGTCTCGTCCGGTCCGGGCATCGCGGCCCAGTACTCGTAGAGTTTCCAACGGCGGTTCACGTCGGCCTGCGCTCTCTTGAGAAGGTCCGCGGCCATCTCCGGGTCCCTCGCCTTTACGGCGCGGTAGCGGTTCTCGTTGTAGATGTAATCCTCGAGCGGGATGCTCGGGGCTTTCGAGTCGAGCTGAAGCGGGTTCTTGCCTTCCTTGCGCAATTCGGGGTTGTACCTCACCAGCGGCCAGTATCCCGTCTTGACGGCCAGCGCCTGCTGGTCGAGGCCGCGGGCCATGTTGATTCCATGCCCGATGCAGGGCGAGTAGGCGATGATGATCGAAGGCCCGTCGTACGCCTCGGCCTCGAGGAAAGCCTTGATCGTCTGGCTCTCGTTGGCACCAAACGCTATCCTCGCCACGTAGACGTATCCGTACGACATCATCATCATCGCGAGGTCTTTCTTCGGCGTCTGCTTGCCGGCGGCCGCGAACTTGGCGACCGCGCCCATCGGCGTAGCCTTCGACATCTGGCCGCCGGTGTTCGAGTATGTCTCGGTATCGAGCACGAGCACGTTGAGGTGGCGCCCGAGCGCCAGCGAGTGATCGAGTCCTCCGAAGCCGATGTCATAGGCCCAGCCGTCGCCTCCGAGGGCCCAGACGCTCTTCTTCACGAGGACGTCTGCGAGGCCGGCGAGATTCTTCGCATCCGCCGAATCGATTCCGGAAAGCTTCTCACGCAGCGCATCGATGCGCTTCCGCTGATCGCGTATCCCCTTCTCGTCGCTCATGTCGGCCTCGAGGATGCCCTTGACCAGCTCGTCGCCGATCTCGCCGGACAACCTGCCCACCAGCTCTCTCGCGTACTCGATCTGCTTGTCGATGCCCAGCCTCATTCCGCAGGCAAACTCGGCTGCGTCCTCGAAGAGCGAGTTGTTCCACGTGATGCCGCGGCCGTCCTTGTTCATCGTGTACGGTGTCGCCGGCAGGTTGCCGCCGTAGATCGAGGA
Organism: Candidatus Krumholzibacteriota bacterium; assembly: GCA_030613345.1. GTDB lineage: Bacteria > Krumholzibacteriota > Krumholzibacteriia > Krumholzibacteriales > Krumholzibacteriaceae > JAUWCL01. The sequence goes on along the minus strand of JAUWMD010000263.1, from coordinate 609 downwards.
GCAGCCGGTAGCGTTCCCGATCATTGTCCGGTCACCGTAGAGCTGACTGAGGAGCTTCACGTACGGCGTCTCGCCGCACCCCGCGCAGGCGCCGGAGAACTCGAAGAGCGGCTCGAGGAACTGGACGGTCCGTGTGGCGTTCGGCTTGATCTCACTGCGGTCGATATAGGGAATATCGAGGAAGAACTCCCAGTTCTCCTTCTCCTTCTCTCTCAGAGGGGGCTGCAGGTGCATATTGAGCGCCTTTTTACCCTCCTCCTCCTTGTTCTTTGCAGGGCAGATCTGGTAGCAGAGGGTGCAGCCTGTGCAGTCCTCGGGAGCTATCTGTATCGTGAATTTCTTGCCCTTGAACTCCTTGGCGATCGCATCGGCGGACTTGAATGTCTCCGGGGCGCCTTTGAGCTGGTCGGGATCGTAGATCTTCGACCTGACAACCGCGTGCGGGCATACGAGGATGCACCTGCCACACTGGATGCATATATCCTGATCCCATACAGGGATCTCGAGTGCGACGTTACGCTTCTCCCACTTTGTCGTACCGGGCGGGAACGAACCATCGGGCTCGAATGCGCTCACCGGGATCTCGTCGCCTTCCTTGGCGATCTGCTT
>JAUWMD010000240.1 GCA_030613345.1 Candidatus Krumholzibacteriota bacterium | reverse complement strand
CGTCGTTACCTGGACGGCGGTGACGGGAACAAGCCTCAGGGATATCTGCTCCGCCGTGCCGGACGATGTCATGATTCCGGTGACCATAGTGTCCCTGTATCCCGGGGCGTGGGCCATGACTGTGAACTCGCCCTCCGGAAGGTACAAGAAGTTGAAATCCTTGCCATCGAACTGCAGGCAGGATTCTATATGACCGTCGCTCATGCTGGTGAGGCTGACGACGGTCCCGGCCGGCACGCCCGGCTGATCCGATTCGAGAATACCCCCGATGGCAGCGTCGGGCCTGTCGAGCCAGTACTCATAGGTGACATCGTTGAATAAAAAATACCAGTAGCCGCTGTCGGGCATCACCGAGACTATCGACGGCGGGCTCCAGTCGTAGTCGGCGATTCCCCAGCCGTCAACGAACGACCATCCCCAGTGCATGGGCATGTACGAACCGTCCGCTGTGAACTTGAAATATATCGTGTCGGGGGCGCCCTGTTCGTTGATCAGCTTGAGCTTGCGCCAGACGTTCTCCCCGAAGGGATTCATGTTGTTGGCATCGTCGTCCGGCTCGCACGTGATCCCGCTGAAATTGCCGACCAGCTGGATCGAAGCGAATTCCTCGGCTTGTGCCCTGTCCGCAGATAGAAAAAGGGCACCCACGAGCAGCATGCCCGAAAGAAGGGTCTTTCTCAATCTACACTCCCTTATTGATGCAAACCGCGCGTTCCCGGTCCAAAAGGAATGCGTCCGATGTAGGTAAATTATAGCGCAATAAGCCGTTTTTGTCAATGCAGACAATCCCGGACAATCCCCCGCCCCCCGGATAACGTATTTTCTTTCTCTATTGAACCGGTTTTTACGGAACGTTTATTGCAAAAATCGGTAAAGAACGGCCCCAGGGCCTGCAATATTTGTGTAACTTCAGTTTTTAAAACGGGTTCGGATTTGAATGCCTCGCCGGCCCGGTTGGATTTTGCAACCGGAGGAGACGAATTGACAGACAAACTGATGCTCGAACCGAGGGACACCTTCGAATCGAGGGAATTCTACATCAAGGCTGAAGCCAATATCAGAAGAAACAATTACGGCGAGGCCCTCAGGCTCCTCGACCAGGCGCTCAAGATCTCGCCAGAGCACCCCGTCTATCTCTCGACGATGGGATTGTGCGAGTCGATGATGGGAGATCCGGTGAAGGGTGAGAAGATGTGCAGGATGGCCCTCCAGCTCTCCGGCCGGGAACGCGACCCGATGCTGTACGTCAACCTCGGCCGCGTGATGCTCGAGAGAGGCGACCGCATGGGGGCGAGAGAGAACTATATGAAGGCTTACAGGAAGGACAACACGAACGCCCCGGCGGCGCTCGAGCTTTCCCGCATGGGTGTGCGCAAGAAGCCGGTGATCCCGTTCCTCGGCCGCAACCACCCGCTGAACAAGTCTCTCGGCAAGCTGCGGCACCAGCTCAGGGAGAAACGTGTGAAAGGCCTGAAGAAATCCCAGTAAACCGGCCCGTCCTCCAGTAAATGACATGATTGTATTGTGATCCCCTCATCCGGCGATCGCCTCCGACCGAGTCGATCCGCCCGAGAAATCTCTGGAATTGCACGACCGCGTGACCTTATCATCTCCCTGTATGGATATGCATGCTGCAAGAACATTCCGGATGATTCTCCTCGCGACGGCCGTACTCATGCCAGCGGTATTCGGCGCATGTGCCGGAGGAGGGGGGGGCAGCGTGAGGGATGCATTGGAGGCGGGGTGGGACGAGACCAGACGCGACGCCGACATGCGGATTCTGGCCCTTCTGGAACTCGGTGGATATGAAGAGGTGATAAGGATTGCCGACAGTCTCGAGGCCGCGGAAGGCACCGATCCGAGACTCATGGGACAGAAGGCCGAAGCTCTCTGGAGGACGGGTAGTGTAGACGAGGCGGTGATTCTCTTTGAGGAATCCCTGCTTGCCGACTACGCGGTGTGCGAGACGCACCTGAATTTCGCCGTGCTGCTCCTCGAGTCGGACAAGACTGGACGGGCGCTTACCGAGCTCAACGAGGCGAAGATGTTCTGTGGACCTGAGAACACGCCGGTGATCAACAGGAACCTCGCCGTTGTCTGGATCAAGAGGGGGAAGGAGGAAGCGGCGCTCGCCGCAGTGGAAGAGGGGCTCGACTACGCGTCCGGCGATTCATACCTGCTCGGTATCAAGGGGATGCTCGTCGCCGAGGCGAACCCTGTCCTCGCGGAGACGCTCTTCGTCAGATCGGAACGCGCGGGTGGCATGACTCCCGATTTCCTCTACCAGCTCGGGCTCCTTATGCTGAGGAGCAGCCAGCCCTCCCGTGCGGTCAAACCGCTCGAAGAAGCCCTGGCGGCCGATCCGGCCGACCGCGAGATCAGGTTCAACTATGCCGAGGCCCTGGCGAGATCGGGGAGGACGGAGGAGGCGGAGACGCTCCTGCGGGAGATGCTGGACGAACAGTACGAGGAGAAGGCAGCGAAACGTCTCGCCCGGCTGGTTTTCCGCGAGGGTGACTACGGAGAGGCCCTCGTCCTGTTCCAGACCCTTCCCGAGACTCCCGAGAATCTCGACAGGGTGGCGATGTGCCTTCACAGGCTCTTGCGGACTGACGAGGCGATCGAGATACAGCGGGGGGTTGTCGACCAGAGACCCGAATGGCCGACGGGGTTGATCAACCTCGCAGTGATGCTCGCGTCCACCGGCGAGCTGGACGAATCCGAAATGCTTCTCGTGAGGGCGCTCGAGCTCGACTCCGACAACGTAACCGCCATTGTAAACCTCGAGAGACTCAGAAAGGCACGTAGCGAAAGTGGCCGGTGAACCCTCTCGCGCAGATTTGCTCCCGCCTGTCCGCGCAATTCCTCATTACCTTCATCCCGTCGGATCGATCTGTTTCATGAGTGGAAGTACTCATTCTTCACGCGGCGTCAGCGAGGTTCAGGCGCTGCCGATTCCGGGACATAAAGCCGATTCATATACCGTTACGTCGGTAAAACAATAAAAAAACCGCTGTTATTCTGACCCTGCATTCTATAAACTGCATCGGCGAAAGGGAAACAATCCTCCTCCGGCTGACGTAACAGGAAGTGAGGGTTCCAAAAGCGGAGGTAGACATCATGTACTGCCAGCATTGCGGGAAAGAGAACGAAGAAAAGAGCGCGTACTGCGTTCACTGCGGCAAATCCCTCGAGGAAGTGTCCGGCAGCGGAAAACTGTACGCCTACGAGCTCACTCGGCTGACCACTCCGGAAGAGACCAGGAATCCGGGGGTCGCGGCGTCGCTCGGTTTTTTCCTCGGCTGGATACTGCTCGGGCCGGTAGGCTACATCTACCTCGGTCAATGGAACTGGTTCTGGCTTACATTCGTGATCCAGATCTTCGCCATTCCGCTTACTGCGGGAGTGGCGTACATCCTGCTTCCCGTGATTTTCGCTATCCATCAATACCAGATGGCGAAGGATCTGAACGAGATGATCGTTGCCGCCAGAGAAGAGCGGCAGGATGATCTCGATGAAGACGGCATGCCGACGATCAGGGAGGAATGAGGAGAGGATAAGATTTGGATCGCAATCTGGCCCTTGAGCTGGTACGAGCGACCGAGGCGGCGGCGCTGGCCTCCGCCAGACTGCTGGGGAAGGGAGATCCCATAGCCGCCGACAGGGCTGCGGCTATGGCGATGTCCCTCGCGATCAGGGGCATTAAAATCACCGGAAACGTCATCATCGGAGAAAGGGACGAGATTCCCGACGCCGTCCTGCGCCGCGGTGACGTGGTTGGCTCGGGCGAGGAGCCCGAGGTCGACATAGCCCTCAATCCGCTCGAGGGAATGGGCTCGCTGGCCGACGGGCAGGGGAACGCCATCTCCGCCATAGCCCTCGGCCCCAGGGGATCGTTCAGACATTTCAACTCGAGATATATGAGGAAGATCGCAGTCAGCAGTGACGCGGCCGATTGCATAGATCTGAGCAGCTCCGTCTTCGACCAGCT
>JAUWMD010000157.1 GCA_030613345.1 Candidatus Krumholzibacteriota bacterium | reverse complement strand
GTCATCGAAGAGGCCTGCGAAAAGGCCTACCTGCCGTTCATTGAGGTGATGAAGGACTATCCGCGTATCCCGTTCGCGCTGCACTGCAGCGGGATACTATGGGACTGGTTCGCAGAAAAGCATCCCGAATATACCGGGACGGTCGCTTCGATGGTCTCAGCCGGCCAGGTAGAGATCATGTCGGGCGGTTACTACGAGCCGATCCTGACGATCATTCCCGAGAGGGACAGGCAGGGGCAGCTGGCGATGATGAAGGATTTCGCCGACGGAGCCTTCGGCGTGAAGCCGCGGGGCTGCTGGCTGACCGAGAGGATCTGGGACCCGCACCTGCCCGACACACTGTCGAAGGCGGGCCTCGAGTACGTGATCGTCGACGACTCCCACTTCAAGAGCACCGGCTTCACCTCGTGGCAGATGCGCGGATTTTTCCTTTCCGAGGAGAACGGAGCGTACATAAACGTATTCCCGATAGACAAGACGTTGCGGTACCTGACGCCCTTCCACGATCCGCAAGAGGCGATAGGGCATCTCAGAGCGATCTCGGAGGAGCCGGGTGATGAGAGGAAGATCGCCGTGCTGGCCGACGACGGCGAGAAGTTCGGCCTCTGGACGGGGACGTATGATCTCGTATACAGGCGTCAGTGGCTGCGGAGGTTCTGTGACGCCCTGATGGAGAATTCCGACTGGCTTTCGGTGTCCACCTTCTCGAGGGTCATCGATGAGACGCATCCCAGGGGCATCGTGTATCTTCCCACCGCCTCGTACAGCGAGATGATGGAATGGGCCCTCCCGCTGCGCGCACAGGAGGCTTACCAGGACGCAAAGGGACTCCTCGCAGCCAGCGGGCACTTCCCCGATGCGGCCGAGGCGGTGAAGGGCGGTTTCTGGAGGAACTTTCTCGTCAAGTACGAGGAGGCAAACTGGATGCACAAGAGGATGCTCAGGGCCAGCGCGCTTCTTGATCGATCAGGGAAGGACGATGCGGATGTGAGGAGCCATCTCTACCAGGCGCAGTGCAACTGTGCCTACTGGCACGGCCTCTTCGGCGGCCTCTACCTGCCGCATCTGCGCAGCGCGATATTCAGACATCTTCTCGAGACGGAGGCGGTCTTGGAGCGGCCCGCACTGGAACGGACCGATATGGACGGCGACGGTGTGGAGGAAGTGATCTTCTCCTCGCCGAAGATGCAGGCCTTTTTCAAGGCGAGGGGCGGCGTCCTGCGGGAACTCGACGATCTGGATGCGAGATTCAACCTCACCGATACCCTGACGCGGCGCGAAGAGATATATCACAGGGACCTGGGGGATCTCGGAAAACACGAGACCGGGGGAGGAGGGACGGTCAGCATTCACGATCTCGCCGCGGAGAAGGAGGAGGGGCTTGCGAAGAGGCTCCTCTACGACCGCTGGCCGAAGGCTTCCCTGTCGGACAGGTTCATGCCCGCCGATACAACGCTCGACGAGTTCGCATCGGGCGCCTACACGGAGCTGGGCGATTTCGTCGACGGCCTTTACGATATAAGGACCGAAGGAAACAACGTGATAGTCATGTCGAGGGATGGTTCGGTCGACTCGGGCGGTACTCCCGCGCCGGTACGTGTAGAGAAGAGGATAACGCTCGATGGCGGCGGTGTGTCGATGAAGGTCGACTACACCGTAACGGCCGGTGGGAAGGGGCTTTCATGCCTTTTCGCCGTCGAGAGCGTCTTCTCCTTCCTCGCCGGAGACGCGCCCGACAGGTATTTCGAGATCCCCGGCCGGAAGATCGGCGGGGGAAGGAACCTCGCCTCGAAGGGTGTAGAGAAAGACGTCGGTGTTCTGAAGATGGTCGACGAATGGCTCGATCTCTCGATGACGATGGAGCTCTCGCCTTCTGCCGCCGTCTGGAGATACCCGATAGAGACCGTCTCGAACTCCGATTCCGGTTTCGAAAGGGTCTACCAGGGCTCGGCCCTGGTGGCCGTGAGAAGACTCGGTCTCGGCCCGGCCGAAACGGAAATGTTCACCCTGAGAATCGGCATCTCACAGGCTGATGGATGATTTGGAGCTGAAGTACTGATCATGGATCCCCTTCTTACGGCATCGCTTCTCGGTGGGGCGCTCTCCTTCGAATACCGCACTTCGATAAGGCTCTACCTGTCGGCACCACTCGTCAGCGGGCTGATAACCGGCCTCTTCCTCGGCTCTCCCGCCCACGGGCTCGCGGCGGGACTTCTGATGCAACTGCTCTTCATCGGCTCCGTGAGGCTCAGGGGAAGGCCCGAGCCCGACCTTCCTCCCGCGGGGGTCATCGCCTCGGCGGCGTTTGTCATAGTATCGCGCGAGTCGGGCGGGACCACCCCGATGAACGGGCTGATAATGTTCTGGTCCCTTCTGCTCGGACTGGTGGCGGCGGCCGCGGGTTCGATATTCTATACGCAGTGGGAGAGGTTCGCCTCGAGGCCCGCCGGGCGTGGGCTCGATCTGGCCAGGCAGGGCCGGACCAGGGCCTCCTCGGCGCTTCACATCGTCCTTTCACTGGTACATTTAACCTGGGGTTTCCTGATAGTCCTCGTCGTGCTGCCACCCGGGCTCGCTGCGGTGAGGTTTCTCTCGACCCGGCTCGAGGTCATGTCGGCCGGATCGATGGGATCGTTTCCATTTCTGATCCCGCTGGTTGCCGCCGGGGCCCTTCTGAAGCTTCTGCGCGACAGGACGCGCCTCTTCTGGTTTGGAGCGGGATTTCTCATCGCCACCGTCTTCTTCGTGTTCGGAGGAGGCATATGATCTGGCTGGCGCTCGATACTGTCTGGCGGCTATTCCTCATCCAGGGGTCGCGCAACGGCCGCACCATCGATGGCCTCGGGTTCTTCCACGTCATGGCGCCCCTCGTGCGCCGACTTGCCCGAGGGGGCCAGGACAGGGCGGATGCCGCGTCGAGGCATGCGGGATATTTCAACTGCAATCCGCTCATGGCCTCGTATATCGCCGGCGCCCTGACCAGGATGGAGCTCGATTCGGCCGGCTCGGGAGAGATAGACCCGCATAGAGTCGAGAGGGTCAGGGATACGATGTCGGCCGCCCTGACCGCTAGGGGGGACTATTTCGTCGAAATGACGCTGCTCCTCGTTTCGTTGACAACAGGAAGCATTTTTGCTATTTATACATGGTATGCCGGACCGGTCGTCTTCCTGGCTCTATATAATCTGTATAATTTCCGGTTAAGGATAGGCGGTTACCGGACTGGTCTGCACCTGGGAGAGGGAACGGGACGGGCCCTCGTGACCAGACTGCTGAAGGAGCAGAGATTGCTGGGCGCGACCGCCGCCTTTTCCGCCGGGGTCCTTGCCGCTCTGTTGATGGTCAGGGCCTGGAGATACGGTGGGCCGCGGATCGCCGCTGCGGGAGCCGTGCTGGCGACGGCGGCGTATTTTGCCAGGGGAAGGATATCCCCGCTGAAGACGGCGTTTCTGCTGCTGCTTGCGGCCGGGGTGTTCCTGGCACTATGGTAAAAGACTTCCGGCGCCGTGCTGCGGCCGGATCGACAGGAAAAGGACGGACAGAGATATATGGTCACCGGTAAGGTCAAGGTCCTGAACGAGACCGGCATCCACCTGAGGCTAGCCAACGAGATCGTCAATGCCGCTTCCCGGTTCGAGGCGATCGTGATGCTCGAGAAGGACGGCCTCGAGGTGAACGCGAAGAGCATGCTGGGAGTGGCGATGCTCGGCGCCGAGAATGGAGCCGAGCTTACGCTGAATATAGAGGGAAGCGATGAACAGGAGGCCCTCGATACTCTGACCGGGCTGTTCGAGACGAATTTCGGCAAAGAGGTGATCTGATGGACCGCGAGCAGATCGAAAAATCAGAGATGATATTCGACGGCATCCCCGCATCGCCGGGAATCGCCTTCGGGGAAGCCTTCGTCATCAACGTCGAGGATCTCTCGGTGGAGGACGAACGGATAGGCGTCGACCTGGTGGAGGGGGAGATCTCGAGGTTCGAGGAAGCCCTCGATGAGACCAAAAAGGAACTGATGGACCTGTCCCGGGTCCTCGAGGATGAGATGGGGAAGGAGCACGCCAAGATCCTCGACTCGCACATCCTCATGCTCGCCGACGAGGTCATGCGCAAGGATACCGTCGAGATGATCAGCACCGAGCATGTATCGGCGCCATGCGCCTTCCACAGGGTGATCGAAAAGACGCTGAGGGTGTTCGACCAGATCAAGGATCAGTACCTCAAGGAGCGGTCGGAGGATATCCGCGACGTCAGGAGGCGCGTCATCAGGAACCTTCTCGGCCAGAAGGTCGATGGTCTCGTCAACCTGCGCAAGGAGGCTGTCGTCGTCGGGAAGAACCTGACCCCTTCAGACACGATGGGATTCAAGCGCAAGTTCGTAAAAGCCTTCGTATCCGACATGGGCGGGTCGACCTCTCACGCTGCGATCATGGCGAGGTCGCATGGTATCCCGGCGGTCGTCGGTGCCGACGGGTTCAGCTCGTACGCAAAGCCTTACGATTACATCATAGTAGACGGTACGACAGGTCAGGTCGTCCTCAATCCTACACCGGAGACGGTCAAGCTCTACGAGGTGGCACAGGAGAGGTTCAGGCAGCTCGAGGCCGAGCTGCTTACACTCAAGGATTACCCCGCGGTGACTCTCGACGGCCGCAAGATCGAGTTGTCGGGGAACATCGAGACTATCGACGAGCTCGACGACATCATCAGTCACGGCGCAAAGGGCATCGGCCTCTTCAGGACAGAGTATTTCTTCATGGGACGGGAGACACTCCCCGGCGAGGAAGAGCAGTACAGGTTTTATCGCGACGTCGTCAAGAGGATCGCTCCCGACCCGGTGATCATCAGGACACTCGATATCGGCGGCGACAAGATCGCCAACTGGGTCGACGACAGGCCGGAGGAGAATCCCTTTATGGGATGGCGGGGAATAAGGTTCACGCTGTCGAGAAAGGATATATTCCGGACGCAACTGCGGGCCATATACAGGGCCGCGGCGCACGGGCGGGTAAGGATCATGTTCCCTATGGTCTCGATCGTCGACGAGGTCAGGGCTGCGCTCGCGATATGCGAAGAGGTCAAGAACGACCTGAGCAGGGAGAGATATCAGTACGGCAAGGACGTCGAGATAGGAGTCATGATCGAGACCCCTTCGGCCGTGGCGCTGGCCGACCACCTGGCGAAGGAGGTCGATTTCTTCAGCATCGGCTCGAACGACCTCGTACAGTACACACTCGCCGTCGACAGGGGCAATTCGAGGATCGCCTATCTCTACGACGAGCTTCATCCGAGCATCATCAGGCTGATACACGAGACGGTGCAGGCGGCGCACAAGAACAACATATGGGCCGGTCTCTGCGGTGAGATGACCGCCAGCGTCGGAGTTCACGGAACGCTGCTCCTGATAGGAGCGGGCCTCGACGAGCTCAGCGCGCCGGCCTTCCTGATCCCCGAAGTCAAGAAGATCATACGGTCTGTGACTTACGACGAGACAAAGACGCTGCTCAAGAAAGCGCTCAGAAAGTCGACCTCGAAAGAGATAAGGACCCTCATCGACAAGTATCTCAAGGACAGGAGGCCGGAGCTCCAGGAATTCGCGATCAAGGGTTCGAGCGAGGCATAGAAGACGGAGGAGACGGGATGACTCCCGACCATTCAGCAAGACATTACGGGATAGACACGGACAGGATGCTCGACAAGGCCCTGGGTCTCCCGGACCAGATGGCCGAGGCGTGGGATCTTGCTGACGAGTTCGCCGAATGCATGCCGGCCGGGGCCAGGACCCTGGTCATATGCGGGATGGGTGGGAGCGCCATCGGGGGGCAGCTCCTGCGCGACCTGATCGCCAAAGACGCTGACATTTCGGTGCACATCGAGAGAGGCTACACCCTCCCCGCGTTCGCCGGAAAAGATACTCCCGTCGTATGCATAAGCTACAGCGGCAACACCGAGGAGGTCCTCGGGTGCTTCCGCGACGGGCTGGAGAGAAGCGCGCCGATGGCCGTCATCTCATCGGGGGGGATTCTCACCGAGGAGGCCGGAAAAGCCGGCGTACCGGCCCTGCGCATCCCCGGCGGCATACCTCCGAGAGCGGCGCTGGGATATCTCTTCACCCCGCTGCTGAAGCTCGCCGCGTGCTGGGGCTTCTGCTCGATCGAGGAGGAGGAGTTCAGGTCGGTCCTGCGAAAGATGCGAAAACTCCTCGACAAGTGCTCTCTCGAGGCCGACCTCGCCGAAAACACGCCCCTGCAGCTGGCAAAGAGGCTGTACGGGAAGATACCCCTCGTCTACAGTGGGAACGGGCTCCTCGTCGG
>JAUWMD010000235.1 GCA_030613345.1 Candidatus Krumholzibacteriota bacterium | reverse complement strand
GATCATCCCGTGGGGCAGACACCTCTTGTACGGGCTCTGCTTCGTAAGAAACACACCGATCACCAGCAGCGAATAGAACCAGCCCCTCGCCTGATCGACGCCCTCGCTGATGAACTCGGCGGGGTACTGCTTCTTGAAGACGTCCATGTTCTTCATCGGGTAATGATACTGAGCGAACGGCATCGCACCCGAATCGAACCAGCAGTCGATCACCTCGGGGACCCTCGTCATCTTGCCGCCGCACTCGGGGCAGCCGACGTCGAGGTCGTCGATGAACGGCTTGTGAAGATCGTATTCCTCGGGGAATTGCTCGCTGATCGACTTGAGTTCGGTAAGATCGCCGATGCAGTACTTCTCCCCGCACGAGTCGCACGTCCAGATATTGAGCGGGGTACCCCAGTAGCGCTCGCGGCTGAGCGCCCAGTCGACATTCCCCTCGAGCCAGCGAGCGAACCTGTTCTCGCCCACTTCGGGCGGGTACCAGTGGACCTTGCTGTTGGCTTCTATAAGCAGGTCCTTGAATGCGGTCGTCCGGATGTACCACGAGCGCCTCGCGTAGTAGATGAGCGGCGAGTCGCAGCGCCAGCAGAACGGATACGAGTGCTCGTACTTCGCGGCGTGGTAGAGAATGCCGCGCTCGCGCAGGTCTTCTATGATCTCGGGGTCGGCGTCCTTGATGAACCTGCCGGCCCATTTCGTGACTTCGGGAGTGAATTTCCCTTCGGTGTCGACCGGCTGGATGAAGGGCAGGCCCTGTTCAATTCCGGCGGTGTAGTCGTCCTCTCCAAAGGCGGGCGCCATGTGGACGATGCCAGTACCCTCGGTCAGGGTGACGAACTCCGCGGAGATGACACGGAAGCCGCCCTCCTCGCCGGAGAACCAGGGGAAACAGGGCTCATACGTCTTTCCGACCAGCTCGCTCCCCTTGACCTTCCCGATCACCTCATATTCGCCGTCGAGAACACCTAGGAGCTCCTCTGCGAGGATAAGCGTGTCACCCCTGTGGCCGACCCGCACATAGTCGTACTCGGGGCCGACCGCCAGAGCGACGTTGGAGATCAGCGTCCACGGCGTCGTAGTCCAGACGAGGAAATAGGCATCCTCGCCTGTGAGCTTGAGCTTGATGAAGATCGAGGGATCACTGACGTTCTTGTATCCCTGCGATACTTCGTGGCTCGAGAGCGACGTGCCGCACCTCGCGCAGTAGGGGATGATCTTGTGACCCTCGTAGAGCATGTCCTGATCCCAGAACTGCTTGAGGATCCACCAGACCGATTCGATGTATTCGTTAGTGCACGTGATGTACGGATCGTCCAGGTCGAGCCAGAATCCCAGCTTGTGGGTGAAGTCGTGCCACTCGTCGAGGTACTTGAAGACGCTCTTGTAGCACTGCTTGTTGAACTCGCCGACGCCGTACTTCTCGATCTGGTCCTTGCCGTCCAGCCCGAGGCTCTTCTCCACCTCTATCTCAACGGGGAGGCCGTGTGTGTCCCATCCGGCCTTGCGCACGACGCGCTCCCCCTTCATCGTCCTGTACCTGCAGACGAGGTCCTTGATCGTTCTCGACATCGCATGATGGACGCCGGGGCGGCCGTTCGCCGTCGGCGGGCCCTCGTAGAAAACGAAACTGTTCTCCACGGACCGTTCGTCTATGCTGCGCCTGAAGATATCGTGCTCGTCCCAGTGCCTGAGGACCTCGGCCTCGGCCAGTAGCGCCTCGCGCTGGGGCGGGATCGCTCCGTATCTCCTGGATTTTTCTCTGCCGTCTGACATATCTGCCGTTCTCCGGATGGTATCGCTGTCGATTCCAGGATTCATCGGCATGCTCCCGGCGGGAATTCTCCATTTTCGGATTGTCAGGGCCGGGCCAGCTTCAACGGGAACAATATCTTATAATGTACAAACGCTGTCATGTCAAGGAATCAGACCCTCCTGAGAAATTCCATGACCAGCCCCTGGAGCACCTTCTCGCCCTTCTTCGCAGTGGCGATTATCTCGCGGATGTTGACCGGCTTCAGGCAGTCGGGCAGCGCTTCATCCGTGACAATCGATATTCCGATGATTTTCATACCAGCATGGACGGCCGCGATGTTCTCGGGAACCATCGACATCCCGACGATATCGGCCCCCATCCGCCTGAGGAAGCGGTACTCGGCGGCCGTTTCTAGACAGGGGCCGGCCAGAGCGGCCAGGACGCCCTTCTTCAGCGGGATCTTCAGGTCGAGCGCGGCCTTTTCCAGGATGGATATATATCTGCGGTCGTACGGCTCGCTCATGTCGGGGAAGCGGGGACCGAGCCTCTCGTCGTTCGGGCCGATCAGGGGATTGTCGCCCATCAGGTTGATGTGATCGGTGACCGCGACGATCGAGCCCTTGGGAAGCATCGGGTTCATCGCCCCGACGGCCGAGGTAAGGATCAGCGACCTCGCGCCGAGCGCCTTCATCACGCGGACGGGGAAGGTCACCTGCTTCATCGTGTAACCCTCGTAGTAGTGGACCCTTCCCTCCATCGCGACAACCCTTCGGCCGGACAGCTCGCCGAGGATCAGGTTGCCTGCGTGCAGACCGCTGACCGTCGATACGGGAAAGTTCGGAATATCTCCGTAAGGTATTGCGGCTTTTACCTTTATCCTCTTCGCCAGCCCGCCCAGGCCACTGCCCAGCACTATGCCGAACGTGGGCCTGATATCGGCAAGTCTCTTAATAAACCTCGCGCTCTCTCTGATCCGGCTGTAGAGCTCCGTCACTACCTCTCCTTTCGTCGATATCCCCCGTCCCCGGGTCAGAAATCTTATACAGGCAACGGCGGCCAGCCGCAACAAGTTTATGAGTTTACGCAGGTGATAATCACGGGCGGGAAAGCCGGGGCCGGGGGCGGATGCGTCAGACGTCGGGCAGCTCTTCCAGCCTCGCCCTGACGGAAACCGGGGCGGAGAGGAGTTTGCTTCTCGACCTCTCGCCCGACTCGATGATGATATCGCGTTTTTTCAGGCCGAACTCCTTCGCGAGAAACACGGGAATCCGTCTGTTCGCCGCTCCTTCGACTGGCGGGGCGGCGAGCCTTATACGCAGCTCCCCCGCCTCGTTCCATCCGATGATCTCGTCCTTACGCGAAGAGGGCTGGACCCGTATCCGGAATCCAACCCTCCCGTCCTGCTTCGACTCTATCTGTTTCATTCAGGGTCAGCTGTCCCTGTCAATGTTCGTCAGGTTTTTCCTCAGCTCTTCCATCGACCACTTCCGTTCCTCCTCCGAGCTCTCTTCGGCGGTCTTGTCGGCACTGTCGGCCGCGGGCCGGGCCGGAGCGGCCTGTGACGGAGGAACATCCGCTTTCGGCGCTGCGGGCTGAGCCGGCTGCTTCGCGGCAGGCGCGGGCTGCTTCGCCTCGGGCGAGCTCTTGTCGGACACCATCTCGGTCAGACCGGAGAGGGCTTTCTCCACCTCGTGATCGTCAGGAGCCTTGTCCGCATCAGGCCAGGTCTTCTTCTGCGGCGCGGGCTGTGCGGGCTGTTGGGCCGCCGGCGTCTCCTCGCGCGTGACCTCGTAGCTGCTCCAGTCCTGCTTCGATTCCTTTACTTCGTATGATTTCCAGCCGTCGGTCGCGACCGGTTCGGCTGTCTCTTCGGCCGCCTGTTGCTGCGCGGGCCGCCGGGCCGCCGGGGCTCCACCGGCAGTGGCAACGGGAGCGCCTTTGCCGGGCGCAGCCTGCTGCGGCGCGGAGGGCGCGGCCTCCTGAGGTGCTGCCTGTCCGGCCGATCCGCCGGCCGAAGGACCGTCGCCGTTAAGATGAGAATCGGGATACATCCTGTTCTCTATGCTGTGAGCGACGACGTCCCTCGCGAGAGCTTCGCCTTCAAGCTCTTTCTCGGTCATATCCTCACGGTCGTCGTGATACTCTCCGTCGGACTCACCTGCGGCTGCCTTCGCCGTCGCCATCACGTCCTGGTCCGAGACAATTCCGACCGGTCCGAAATCGAGCTGGGGAGAGGAGACCGCCTCTTCCTCCTGCCCCGCGTCCTCCTGCCCCGCCTCCGGCGCGGGCCCCGACGTGCGGGCCTCGGGAGGGCCCGCCCCCGGCCCGGGCGTCTGCGGGGGCCCGGGGGGGGGCGGGGGC
>JAUWMD010000123.1 GCA_030613345.1 Candidatus Krumholzibacteriota bacterium | reverse complement strand
GTCCCTGAACTCGCAGTCGTCCCACGTATGCCCGAGGCATATCCTGGGGCGCCTCGTATAGATGCGGCATTTCTTGACCGGATCGTAGACCCGGCACGGATTATTGACGAGGACGTACCAGCGGTCGTCGTCCATGTAGATCTCAGCGTCCCTATGGGCGAGGATCCACAGCATGTCGTTCCAGTCACCCATGTCCTCCGGTTCGTCGATCTCGACGGAGAAGTACATGCAGCACTTTGCAGGGATGCAGTCGTCGCACTGGTTGTCGATCTTCTTTCCCGTCAGTTTGCTTATTGCGGGCTCTTTCGCCTGTTTCTTCTTTTTCCTGCTGTTACGGCCCCACACGGGCATGCCCCCTTCTGTTGTATGATTCCAGAGGGATATTTATATGCCATCGAGCTTCCGATGGCAACCCGTAAATACGCGGAGTGCGTGGATTTATAAGGTATTCCGCCCGCCGGAGGCCGGTTCATGAATGATTGACACCGGGACACCGGCTATAGTATCTTCTACCCTCCCGTACGCGGGGAAGTATGCCCGCAATCGTACCTGACAATTTTATAGGGGAAAAACATGTGCATAGAGCTCACTGAAGAAGAACGGATGATACAGAAGACGGCGCGTGATTTTGCCCGCAAGGACATCGCGGCGGTCGTCGAGGAGTCCAACAGGAACGGGGTGTTCCAGGATGATATCTACCGTAAGCTTTCCGAGCTCGGCTTCATGGGGATGACGATGCCCGAGGAGTACGGCGGAGTGGGCTTCGGCAATCTCTGCCTCGTTCTGGCACTCGAAGAGATAAGCAGGGTCTGCCCCTCGACCGCGATTGCCGTCTCGGTCCACAACTCACTCACCAATCACATCATATTCAGATGGGGAAGCGGTGACCTGAAGAAGAAGTATCTCCCCCGGATGACTTCGGGCGAGGCGATCGGTGTCTACGCCCTGACCGAACCGAATGCGGGGAGCGATGTCGCAGCGGTCAGGATGTCTGCCGTGCGTGATGGGAACGAATACGTTCTCAACGGCTCGAAGATATTGATTTCGACGGGAGATAAAGCGGGCGTGATCATCGTTATTGCCTGTACCGATCCGGAGAAGAGGACCCGACACCTGACCGCCTTCGCCGTCGAGCCGGATTTCCCCGGTTTTTCGATCGGCAAGATCGAACACAAGATGGGGATGAAGGCCTCAACGACGGTAGAGCTCGTATTCGAGGACTGCCGGGTGCCTGCATCCAACGTGATAGGCAAAGAGGGTCGGGGGATGCAGATCGCTCTCGGGTCGCTCGATGGAGGAAGGATCGGAATAGCCGCACAGTCGCTGGGGATCGCCCAGACCGCCCTCGATGAGGCGGTACTCTTCGCCAGGGAGAGGCAGCAGTTCGGCAAGAGGATCGTCGATTTCCAGGCGACCCGCTGGAAGATCGCCGACATGGCGACAAACATCGAAGCGGCGCGCCTTCTCGTGTACAGGGCGGCGAGGCTCCGCGACGCCGGCAGGGCGTGCTCAAAAGAGGTGTCGATGGCGAAACTGTTCGCCAGCCGGATAGCGAACGAGGCGGTCTACGATGCCCTGCAGATCCACGGCGGCGTTGGGTATACCGAAGAATTCAAGATAGAGAGGTTCTTCAGGGACGCGAGGGTCCTGGAGATCTACGAGGGAACGAGTGAGATCCAGAGGATAGTGATCTCGAAAAAGATACTCGAAGAATACGAGCAGATGTACCTGGCCTGACGCATCGCGACAGGACCGGCGAAAGGAGGAACGTCTTGAAGATAATCGTGCTGCTCAAACGCGTTCCGGATTCGGAAGCGAAGATACTGATCAACAAGGAGGGTACGGGGATCAGGGAGGATGGGGTCAAGTTCGTCATCAATACGTATGACGAGTACGCCATCGAGGAAGGGTTGCTGATGAAGGAGAAGGTCGGTGGCGACAGCAAGGTGACGGTCGTCTGCATGGGGCCTGATGAGGCCACCGAGGCGATCCGGACCGCACTTGCGATGGGTGCCGACGATGCCGTACATATCGCCGATGATTCCCTCTCAAATCCCGGGCCGTTCACAACGGCCACGATAATGGCCAAGGCGATCGGCGACGAGGAATTCGATATAATATTCTGCGGGAAGCAAGCGATAGACGACGACATGGCCCAGGTGCACTGCATACTGGCCGAGATGCTCGACATCCCACAGGTCAGTGTCGCTATAGCCTTCGAGCTGTCTGATGACACCACGAAAGCGACGGTCAGCAGGAGGATAGAGGGGGGCGACGAGAAGATCGATACATCACTGCCCGTAATCGTCTCCTGCGACAAGGGACTGAACGATCCCCGCTATGCTTCACTGCCCGGGATCATGAAGGCCAAGAAGAAAGAGATTAGAAAGAAAAGCCTCGCCGATCTCGGCTTCTCCGAGATCCCCGGCGGGGGCAGGAGCAGGATCCTGAAATGGCTGCCTCTTCCCAAGGGAGGAGAGTGCAGGATGGTGGAGGCCGAGGAGACTCCCGACGCCGTCAGGGAGCTCGTCAGGCTGCTGCGCGAAGAGGCAAAGGTCATATAACCGGTGGAGGATTCTGTGATGACTGGAGACATTCTTGTATTTGGAGAGATAAGGAACGGAGAGCTGAAAAAGGTCGCAAGGGAGCTCGTTTACGGCGCCAGGACTATAGCTGCCGGGACGGGAGGCTCGATCGATGCGCTTATCGTCGGAACCGGGGCCGAGACCGAGGCGGCAAAGCTCGCCAGCCTCGGCGTCAGGAATATCGCCGTCGTGGACGACGAGGCGACCGCCAACTACTCGTCCGAGGGGTATGCGACCGTATTGGCCGATCTGGTAAGGGAAGGCGATTACGGTTACATCCTTCTCGGAGCGACGGCCATGGGCCGTGATCTCGGGGCCCGCGCCGTTGCCAAGGTCGACGGCGTGATGTTCAGCGACTGCGTCGAGCTTGGATTCGAGGACGGGGCCTGCATAGCCAGACGCCCGGTCTACTCGGGCAAGCTCTACGTCGAGATTGCTCCCACGGGCGGGCGTCCCGTTTTCATCACGATTAGACCGAACAACCTGCCTCCCGCAGAAGAGACGGGCGACGGGGGTGAGGTGACCGCGCGCGGGGCGGGGATCGATCTGGCCGCGATCAGGGCCATCGCCACCGAGATAGCGCCCCTGGCAGGGGGACGTCCCGATGTCACCGAGGCCGATGTGATCATATCGGGCGGCCGGGCGATGAAGGACGCATCGAACTTCAAGATCCTGGAGGATCTGGCCGACCTGCTCGGCGGCGCGGTAGGTGCGTCCAGGGCGGCGGTCGACGCCGGATTCGCCGAGCAACCCCTGCAGGTCGGGCAGACCGGCAAGGTCGTCAATCCCAAGCTCTATATCGCCTGCGGGATCTCGGGCGCGATCCAGCATCTCGCCGGCATGAGGACCTCCAAGGTCATCGTGGCGATCAACAAGGATTCCAACGCGCCGATATTCGAGAAGGCGCATTACGGGATCGTCGGAAATCTCTTCGATGTCGTACCGGTCCTGACCGAGGAGATAAGAAAGATCCTGTAGAGATATGGGTTCTTCTCTGGATACAGATCGATGAGGAGGCGTCATGACCGCTGATGGCATTGCCCTGCTGGTGATATTGCTTGGTGTCCTGTCGGCATTTGCGTTCGTTCTGAGGCTGCTTGTCAGATCGCTCAAGCTGGGGAAGCCGGAAGACCGGTTCGACCGGTGGGGAGAGAGGATCTGGTCGGTCATAGTCTATGTCGGCGCGCAGGCACGGGTCCTCACACAACTGGCTGGCCTCGGGCATTTCATCATATTCTACGGGTTCGTATTCATCTCGCTCGGCACGTTCGAACATATCGGCGGGATGATCTCTCCAGGATTCAGCTACGCCTCGATCTTCGGCGCGAAAATCGCCGGAATGATCTCGTGGGTCCAGGACGTACTGGGACTGCTCGTGCTCGGCGCGATCATCGTCTCGCTCTTCCGTAGATTCGTGCTCAAGCCGTTGCGCCTGCAGATCGACGATCCGAAGGCGAAGAAAGAGGCAGTGTTCATCCTCTGCCTGATCTTTGTCCTGATACTCCTCATGTTCGGGATGAAGGGTGCGGGGATACTCATGGATCCCCCGAAAGTCGACCGGGCGTACGCTCCGGTATCGGCGGTTGTCGCCGGACTGATCGACGGGAAGGCAGACCCGCACATACTCGAGAGGGTCTTTGCCTGGATCCATCACGTGATTATATTCTACTTCCTTATCTTCATACCGTTCTCGAAGCACATCCACATCCTCGGCGCGGTCCCGAACATATTCTTCCGTAACCTCGGACCGGGGGGGACGCTCAGCAGGATGGATTTCGAGGATGAGTCGGCCGAGAAATTCGGCAACTCCGAGGTGAGGGACTTCACGTGGAAGCAGCTCCTCGACCTCTACGCATGCACCGAGTGCGGGAGGTGCCAGGCGGTGTGCCCGGCCTACCTCACCGAGAAGCCGCTCAGCCCCTTCAGGGTGATCCACATGATGAGGGGGCATTTCGTTGGTGACAGGCAGAAGCTGCTCGAGGGCGGTGAAGAGGCCGAGGCGACGCCGATCATAGGAAAGACAGTTACCGAAGACGAGATATGGGCATGCACAACGTGCGGTGCATGCATGCAGGAATGCCCGCCCTTCATCGAGCACGTCCAGAAGATCGTCGACATGAGGCGCTACCTCGTCATGACGGAGAGCAGCTTCCCGCACGAGATGCAGCCGGTTTTCAGGAATATGGAGGTTAACTACAACCCGTGGTCGATGGGATTCTCGACGAGGGCCGACTGGGCCGAGGGGCTTGATGTTCCCGTCGCCGCCGAGAAGCAGGAGTTCGACGTTCTCTTCTGGGTCGGCTGTTCCGGATCTTTCGACACAAGCGGTCAGAGCGTCGCGAGGGCGATGGTCGAGATACTGAAAAGAGCGGAGGTCGACTTCGCAATACTCGGCGTCGAGGAGATGTGCTGCGGTGAGACGGCGAGGAGGATGGGCAACGAATACCTCGCACAGACGCTGATCGAAGCGAACATCGAGAATCTCAATAAATACAGATTCAACCGGATACTGACTACCTGCCCGCATGGTTTCAATACCTTCAGCGTCGAGTATCCGCAGTTTGGATACGAGAAGACGGTCGTGCATCACTCGCAGTTCCTCCTCGAGCTGGCCGCAGCGGGGAAGCTTGCGGGGACCGGCAACGGGTCGAAGGGCGTATACCACGATTCGTGCTACCTCGGCAGGTACAACGGTATAATCGATGAACCGCGCGAGCTGATTAAAAGGTCGGGCGCGGGTGAGCTGGCCGAGTTCGGCCGCAGGGGAAAGAGGAGCTTCTGCTGCGGCGCAGGGGGCGGCCGGATGTGGATGGAAGAGACGATCGGGAAGCGGATAAACGAGGAGCGCGTCGACGAGGCGCTCGCGCTCGGCGTCGACACGATCTACACGGCCTGTCCGTTCTGTATGACGATGTTCGAGGACGGGCTGAAGGCCAGAGATAAGGAAGAAGAGGTCAAGGTCAAGGATATCGCCGAGATATTCTGAGCACCGGAACGGTACGGATACGGATCTTCCGACGGGCGGGCATCGTTTCCGCCCGTTTTCATCTCTAGAACATGAGCGATACGGAAGCCGCGATCATCGTGATGGTGAAGTCGTCGGTCCTTCGCGTATGTTTTTCCGGGTCGTGCGATACGAAGAGGTTGGCTCCGTATCTCTTTCCGAAGGTCCCGCTCGCCATCAGGGAGAGTCTGTTGATGCGGAAGTCCGAATAGATCGGGTTTTCTTCCATCGAGTAGCTGCGGTACCCCGGTTCCCAGGAGAAGGTCAGCCAGTAATGCTCGCTTCCCATGATGTCGAAGCCGAGCACGACCGAGCCTTCCTTGTATCTTTCCTCGATGAACGACTCGCACCGCAGGGTTGCCACCCTGGGCTCGACGTAGAAATTCGATATCCCGGTCACGGGGATCCTCAGACGCAGGCTCCCCCTGAAAAAGTGGTTGTTGAACCAGGTCCTTGTTTGTGTGTCGTAGTACAGTAGCTCGGATTCGACCCTCACGGTGAGCGTCCTGCCGCTCATGCCCGTCCAGGTGATCCCGCCTGTGGAGAAGATGAACCAGTAGTCGCTTCTGGTGGATCCCTCGTACTCGCGCCTGTCGCCGAGCGCGGACAGATCGAATGTCAGCGGGCCGGAAGAGAATCTCGCCTCTGCCTCCGTCACGAGCCGGTCGAAACTCAGGTCGGTCGTGTCGGGCGACTCCCTGTGCCCAAGCGCTGCGAAGACACGCAGGTACCTGTTGAAATAGCCTCCCGACTCGACTCCGAGGCCTGTATCGATATAACGGTAATCGTAGTCGAACTGGGTCTTCTCATCGAAAACGACCAGCTCTGCCCTGCTCTTCGACAGCACGTACCATTTCTCGCCGAACTGCTTTCCGAGCTTGAGATGGATGTTCGACTGGGCGTAATCGTTGCCGAACTCGTAGTCGCTCCCCTCACGGAAGAACTTCAGGCGGAGGTTACCGCGCAGCTGTATCAGCCAGTTCTTGCGCGAACCGGCGTTGAGCACGCCGTTAAGATCGTTGTCGATCGTCTGGTTGCCGTACTTGAAGATGTTTCTCAGGGTGAATTTTGTCGTGCCGTCTCCGGTAAGGAAAAAATTATCGAGGCCTACGAAGTATTCGTGCACAGTCTCGGTCGTGTCGTCCTCGATGAGCGTGAACCTGTCTATGAACGAATCGTACCCGGCGAACAGACGGTTCCGCAGCTCGGCCGCGTCTGCGGGCGGGGCGGGGAAAAGGATGATAAGTAACAGCGCCGGCGCCAGCGACAGCGCCGGCAACCTGAGCGGCCCGGCTTTTTTCATGATCAGGGAGCTTGCCTCAAAAGCAATTCAGCTTCAGTCAACAGTTTGATGGCTACCAGGGGTTTACCCTCAAGATAAAACTCCTCGGCCGTTTTCACAATAGACTGTATTTCGGCAAGTCTTGTTCCATCTTTGTACGAATTTTCGAGTTCCCGCAGCTCGACAGTCACATCCGAGTGGATCTCCAGGAACATCCGGTCGAAATCAGCTGTGGCGGAAGAGTCCTGGTGTTCTGCCGTAAAGTAAACACTGTCGGGGGACTGGACATTTACTGCGATCGTGTCTGTAACTGATTCCCCGCCTCCGGAGGGGGAAGGCGGGGGATTGGCGGCGCACGCGGCCAGGTGCGTTGCTGCGAGCAGAACGGCAACGCGCGCCGTCGAGCGCAGGTATCTCGCGCTCATCGCGCGCATATCTCCCTTATTCTGTTGAAGAGGTTGCGGGCGATTCTCGCCTCGGCGACGGCGCGCTCGCGCTGGCCGTTGTCGAGGCTTTCCCTCGCGCGCACCATGTGTTCGTTGGCCCTCTCGAAGAGGTTGCGGGCCCCTTCGGCCTCGCACTGCTCCAGAGTGGCCCTGACTCTCTCGCCGAGCTCGGCAGCCCTGTCGACCTCACCGGCGGCTTGCTCGGTAGGCACGTCGGAACGGGCCGCCTCTACGGCGGTGCGAAGCATCCTTCTCGCCTCTTCCACAAGGCGCAGGGCCTCGTCGGAGTTGCCCTCCGCGATCTCGGATTCGGCGCGGTCGAGCATCCGCCCGGCCTGC
>JAUWMD010000292.1 GCA_030613345.1 Candidatus Krumholzibacteriota bacterium | reverse complement strand
TTCCCGTCCCCCTTCCTCCTCTCGATCTCGGCGGCACCCCGTTCCTGAAGAATCTGGTGCTGATCCCCGCCGCCGAATTCATCATGGGCGGCATGGAAGACGGACTGTACGACCCTGCGCACAGGGTATTTGTCGATTCTTTCTACATAGACAGGTACGAGGTCACCAACGCTCAGTACCAGCTGTTCTGCGAGGAAACCGGCGACAACTGGCCCGAGTTCTGGGGTATGGACAGGTACCACTGCGGCCCCGGCTGGCCCGACCACCCCGTCGTCGGGGTGAGCCTTTACCAGGCGAGGCTGTTCGCTGAATGGGCCGGCAAGCTGAGGATCCCCACCGAGGCCGAATGGGAGCTCGCAGCGAGGGGCGGGCTGATCGGAACGAAGTTCCCCAACGGCGAGGAGCTGCTGCCGACCGAAGGGAACTACCGCGTAGGCCCTGACTTCATCGGCACCGTTCCGGTCGGCTGCTATCCGCCGAACGGATTCGGTCTCTACGACATGTCGGGAAACGTCGTCGAATGGGTGAACGACTATTTCCACCCCGACTACTACAAGTCCAGCCCGTACAAGAATCCGACAGGACCGGAGAAGGGATACGTCGCGGTAATAAGGGGCGGCGGCTGGCACTCGGGCAGGATGTGCTGCAACGTCTACACGCGAAACGCGTGCAAGTACACGTGGGTAGATATTGCCGTCGGCTTCAGGTGCGCCTCCGACGTGAAAGGCCGGCCGGAATGATCTGACCTTTTTCTCAGCCGAGCTTCTTCTTCGTGTATTCGGCGAGTCCACCCGCCTCGAAGATCTCCTTCGCCTTCCCGGACATCTGCGAGAAGGTAAACTCCTCTCCGCCGAGTGTCAGCGTGCCCTTTTCCGGATCGAGCGTTATCTCGCTCCCGGTGAGCTCGTCCACGTGAGACCTGGCGTACTCTGAGGCCTCGGGGCACTCGATCGCGTAGAGCGCCTGGTTGATCGCGTTGCGGTAGTAGATCCTCGCATAGGAGGCGGCCACTATCGCGCCGACCCCCGAGTATTTCAGGCAGGTCACCGCCTGCTCGCGCGATGAACCGCAACCGAAGTTCTTACCAGCGATTATAACGTCACCTTCACGTACTTTAGAGGCAAATTCGGGGTCGAAATCCTCCATCGCGTGGCTGGCCATCTCCTCGTTGGAAAAGAGCTCATACGTGTACTTGCCGGGATAGATGACGTCGGTGTTTATGTCGTCGTCATCGAGGATCCAGACTCTTCCCTTTATCTCCATCTCGGTATCCTCCCTCCCGTCAGGCGTACGGGGAAACTATCCTGCCCTCGATCG
Source organism: Candidatus Krumholzibacteriota bacterium (assembly GCA_030613345.1). Classification (GTDB taxonomy): domain Bacteria; phylum Krumholzibacteriota; class Krumholzibacteriia; order Krumholzibacteriales; family Krumholzibacteriaceae; genus JAUWCL01. The sequence continues at coordinate 1,580 of JAUWMD010000292.1, read as the reverse complement.
CCGATGCGGCGACGGTTGCGGGGCTGGCGAGATATACTCCTGTGTCTTCCTTGCATCCCATCCTCCCCTTGAAGTTCCTGTTTGCCGTCGAGACGCAGTTCTCGCCGGGGGCGAGCACTCCACCGTAGGCGCCGAGGCACGGGCCGCATGCAGGCACGGCGACCTGCGCCCCCGCCTCCAGCAGGATCGAAGAGGTCCCGTCGCGGTTTGCCTTATCGAGAATGGCACGCGACGCGGGGTAGACGAGAAGCCTCACTCCACGGGCGACCTTCTTTCCCTTCAGGATCTCCGCGGCCTGGTGCAGGTCCTCGAGGCGCCCGTTGGTACAGGTGCCGAGGAGCGCGACGTCTATTTTTGTCTCCTCGAGATCTGCCGCAGCGACGACGTTGTCGACCTTGTGGGGCCTAGCCACCTGGGGACCGATCATCGAGCAGTCTATCTCGAGGATGGACTCGTATTCGGCGTCTTCGTCGGGATTACCCGTTTCGAACTCGCCGCTCAACCGTCCTTTGAGAAACTCAGCGGTCACATCGTCGAACGGCACCATCCCCGCCTTTGCGCCCATCTCGGCCGCCATATTACAGAGGGTCAGCCTCCCGCCGATGCTCATCTTCTCTACCACGGGACCGTGGAATTCGACTGCCTTGTACGTAGCGCCGTCGGCCGTGATCTGGCCGATGATGTAGAGTATGATATCCTTCGCCACGACACCCTCGCGGAGCTTGCCGCCGAGCACGATCTTGATCGTCGGCGGTACCTTCAGCCATGTCTCGCCGAGCGCCCAGACACTCGCCGTCTCCGTCCTGCCGATCGGGATTCCGGCGGCGCCGAGGGCGCCATGCGTAGTCGTGTGCGAGTCGGAGCCGAAGATCACCGTTCCCGGCTCCACGAGGCCTTCCTCGGGAAGGACCTGATGGCAGATGCCGCATCCGCAGTCGAAGAAGTTTGTGATGCCGTTCTTTTCGACGAACTCGCGGATCATCTTGTGGTTGTTTGCCTTTTTCGAATCGGGCGGCGGCACCGCGTGATCCAGTGCTATGAATACCCGGTCGGGGTCCCAGACCTTCTTCCCGCCCAGTCCCTCGAAGATCTTCAGGATCGCCGCCGAGTTGTCATGGGAAAGTATCCTGTGGGGTCTGGCGAAGACTATGTCGCCGACCTTGACGTCGACGTTGCCCGATGCCCGTGCGAGGATCTTCTCGATCATGTTAGCGCCCATATCAATCCTCCTCTCCCGTATAGGCGAAGAGCCCTCCAGCCTTGCAGATGTCGAGCTGTACCGAGGTGGGCCTGTCCGCTTCTATTATATCTCCGCCGGGCAGGGTTATCGTTCCCTTCTCGAAATCGATCTCGATCTCCATCCCCTCCTCCATGCCCGCCTCGTGAAGGGCGGAGACCTCGAGGAAGGGAAATCCAGAGTTGATGATGTTGCGCTTGTATATCGCGCCCGTAGAGGCGGTGATCACGAGCGAGACACCGAGGGGAATAAAGCAGTCGACCGCCGCCTGTCTCGAAGAGCCGCAGCCGAAGTTACCACCCGCGACGATGATGTCGCCCGGCTTGACGCTCGCCGCGAAATC
>JAUWMD010000221.1 GCA_030613345.1 Candidatus Krumholzibacteriota bacterium | reverse complement strand
GCTCGTCGTCGGCACGATGTCCATCGGGCAGGCTTCCTTGCCTGCCGGTATCAGGAGGACGGCGTCGCTCTCCTTCGCGAGCTTCGATTCGGGGTTGCCTGTAATGGCGATCATCTTCACGCCGATCGCCTGGAGGTAGGGCAGGAGCTTTGAGAACTCGTCGTCTCCCCCGCTCTTGCTCACCGCGAGGAAGATATCGTTCTCGGCGACCATACCCATGTCGCCATGGGCCGCCTCGACGGAGTGGAGAAATACCGCCGGGGTGCCGGTGCTGCTCAGCGTCGCGGCGATCTTGCGGGCGACTAGCCCCGACTTGCCGATGCCGCAGACGATCACCTTGCCGTTGCAGCCGAGGATCAGCTCGACAGCCTCGCCGAACTGCGGACCTGTCGAGCGGTGGAGCTCCTCGAGACCTTCGATCTCGATGGCGATCACCTCGCGGCCGAGACCGAGAGCCTCCCCTTTGAGATCCGCGCCGGGTGAATCAGCCGTATCGAGACACTCATCGACAGTATTTTTTTTATCTTGATTGTTTTTCGATCCCGTTTTTTCAGTCATCCCTGTTCCCATGGAATATCCTCGACGCGTCGCGGAGCAGCCCCTCCAGGTCGGCCAGCGGCAGCATCACCTCGGCGTCACAGCTGCAGGAGAGCGGATCGGGATGGGTCTCTATGAACAGGCCGTCCGCTCCGGCCGCCATCGCCGCCCGTGCCAGCGCCGCCGCAAACTGCGGCCGTCCTCCCGAACGGTCTCCGAGACCGCCGGGAAGCTGCAGCGAGTGCGTCGCATCAAATATAACCGGTACACCGAACGATTTCATCCTCTGAAAGGCAGTCATGTCGACGATGAGGTTATTGTATCCGAACGATGTCCCCCGCTCGGTGATCATGATCCCGGCCGCTCCCCCCGCCTTCGCCTTCTCGACGGCGTTTCCCATGTTCTCGGGGGAGAGGAACTGGCCCTTCTTGATGTTCACCACCTTCCCCGTGCCGGCCGCGGCAAGTATCAGCCTCGTCTGGCGCGAGAGGAATGCGGGGATCTGCAGGACGTCGCAGACCTCGGCGGCCGGGCCGACCTCCTCCCTGCAGTGGACGTCGGTCAGGACCGGCACGCCCGTCTCGGTGCGTATCCGCTCGAGCATCCCGAGCCCCTTCTCGAGCCCCGGCCCGGTGTACGAATCGACCGAGGACCTGTTGTCCTTCAGATAGCTAGACTTGAACACGTAGAGAAAATCAAACTCGTCGGCCAGCTCGACGCAGGCCGAAGCGATCCTCATCGCCTTGTCCTCGTCTTCGAGCACGCAAGGTCCGGCGATCAGGAGCGGTATGCGCTCCGGCTCCCAGATCACATCTCCTATGTAAAGGGAATCCATAGCTCCTCCCGCTATCCGTCGCGGCCCGCGGCGACCGTGCCCTCACCCTGCGCGCGGGTGCGGCTCAGCTCTTTTGCGGCGGCCACGAGCCCCCTGAAGAGGGGATGCGCCCTCATGGGGCGGGATTTCAGCTCGGGGTGGAACTGTACTGCGATGAAGTAGGGGTGTCCCGGCAACTCTATTATCTCGACGAGATCGCTATCGGGTGAGAGCCCGGAGAATACGAGGCCCTTCGCGGCGAGTCTCTCGCGGTACTCGTTGTTGACTTCCCAGCGGTGGCGGTGGCGCTCGCTTATCTCGTCGACGCCGTAGAGCTCGCGGGCGAGCGTCCCCTCCCGCAGAATGCCGGGGTAGGCGCCGAGACGCATCGTACCGCCCATCTTCGACTTGCTGTGCTGCTCGAGCATCAGGTCGATGACGGGATGCGGGACGTCGGGATCGAACTCGCTCGATCCTGCGTCGAGGCCGCAGACGTTGCGGGCAAACTCGATCACGGCCATCTGGAGGCCGAGGCAGATCCCGAGATACGGAACGCGGTTCTCGCGGGCATACTTGACCGCCGTTATCTTGCCCTCGGTCCCCCGTTCGCCGAAGCCGCCGGGAACGAGGATCCCGTCCGCGCTGTCGAGCCATTTCTCAGGACCGTCCTCTTCTATTTTCTCCGCATCGACCCACCTGAGGTTGACATGGATGTCGTTGGCGACGCCTGCGTGGGTAAACGATTCTATGATGCTCTTGTATGCATCGACGATCTGGATGTACTTGCCTACGATTGCGATATCGATGCTCTCGGTCATCGAGAAGATCTTGTGGACCATCTTCTCCCACTCGTCGAGATCCGGAGGTCCGGCGTCGAGGCGGAGTTTCTCGACTACGATGTCGTCGAGTCCCTCCTTCCACAGCTTCAGTGGAACGTGGTAGATCGACTCGGCGTCTATCGCCTCTATCACCGAGCGCTCCTCGACGTTGCAGAAGAGCGCTATCTTCGCCTTGACCTCCTGCGACAGCGGCCTGTCGCAGCGGCAGAGCAGTATGTCGGGCTGGATACCGATCTCGCGCAACCCCTTGACGCTGTGCTGACTAGGCTTGGTCTTTATCTCCTGTGCCGCCTTGATGTACGGAACGAGCGTAAGATGAATGTACAGAACGTTGTCGTGGCCCTGGTCGAGCCTCATCTGCCTGATCGCCTCGAGGAACGGAAGCCCCTCGATATCACCCGTCGTTCCCCCTATCTCTGTGATCACCACATCGACGCCCTCGCCGTTCTCGGCGGCGAGCCTTATCCTGCTCTTGATCTCGTCGGTAATGTGCGGGACGACCTGGACCGTCTTGCCGAGGTAGCCGCCGTTGCGCTCGCGGTTGATGACCGATTCGTAGACCTGTCCGGTCGTCACATTGGAGCGCTGACTGAGATTACGATCGATGAACCTCTCGTAATGGCCGAGGTCGAGATCTGTCTCGGCGCCGTCGTCTGTGACGAATACCTCGCCGTGCTGGAATGGGCTCATCGTCCCCGGATCGACGTTGAGATATGGATCGAATTTCTGGAGTACGACGTGGAGCCCGCGCTGTTTGAGAAGCAGTCCGAGGGATGCGCTGGCGATACCCTTGCCGAGAGACGAAACCACCCCACCTGTTACGAAAATATATTTCGTATTCTCTCCCAAACTGCTCCCCACCAGGGTACCGGCTGACAAATCGTGCGAATCGAGTGAATCTGTGGTTGACCGCCCGTTACATTAACGGCTGCTCAGCATTATTTCAACTCTTTTTATATCTTCAGGCCGGTCGACGCCGACAGACCGCGCCCTGCATGGAAGAACGCGTATCCTGAACCCGTTTTCCAGGGCCCTGAGCTGCTCGAGGCCCTCGGCCTTCTCGAACGGACCCTTCGGCATCGCGTCGTATCCGAGCAGGAATTTCCTCCTGAACGCGTAGATTCCAATATGCTGTAGAAACTTGTCGGAGCCGTACGGAACGGGCGAGCGTGAAAAATACAGCGCGTACCCATCCCTGTTGACGGCGACCTTGACGACGTCGGGCCTCTTTATTTCGTCGGCGCCGCTTCCCGTGGTGGCAAGCGTCGCCATCAGCAGCTTCTGGTCGGAACGCATGACGGTCACGAGCCGCTCGACCGCGGCTGCCGGCAGCAGCGGTTCGTCGCCCTGGACGTTGATGACTATGCTGCAGCTGTGGCGGCCGGCCACTTCGGCGACACGGGCAGAGCCTGTCCGGTGACGCCTGGAAGTCATCTCGGCGATGTGCCCGTCTGCCGTAACGACGTCCATGATACGTTCGTCGTCGGTGGCGACGATCACTTTTTCGATGCCCTTGATCCCCGAAACACGTCTTGTGACGTGCAGGATCATCGGCAGTCCGGCGATCTTCGCCAGCGGCTTGCCGGGAAAGCGCGTCGACCCGTACCGGGCCGGGATAACAGCGAGTATCTTGATCGACAGGATGTGACTCCCTTCCGGAACTTGTCTACTTCGCGTACTTCTTCTGGCCTTCCTCGTAGGCGTTGCCGCCGTGGCAGTCCTGGGCGACGATCACGGGAAAATCCTCGACGGTCAGTTTCCTGATCGCCTCGGCCCCGAGATCCTCGTAAGCGACTATCTCGGCGGAGGTTATGCTCCGCGATATGAGCGCCGCCGCGCCGCCGGTGGCGACAAAATAGACGGCCGTGTTCTTCTTCATCGCATCCACGACCGTATCGCTCCTGCCTCCCTTGCCGAGCATCCCCTTGAGCCCTTTGTCCAGCAGCGCGGGGGCATAGGGATCCATGCGGTAGCTCGTCGTCGGGCCGGCAGAGCCGATCGGCTTGCCCGGAGGCGTCGGCGAGGGACCGACGTAGTAGATGATCTGTCCATCGAGAGGGATGGGGAGTTCCTTTCCCTCGTCGATCAGGCCGACGAGCCTCTCGTGTGCAGCGTCGCGGGCCGTGTAGATCGTGCCGGTGAGCTTCACCGTATCTCCCGCCTTCAGCTGCCTGACGTCGTCATCGCCAAGCGGGGTAGTAAGTGAATAATCAGCCATTTCCGGATCGCTCCTTCTCGTCAATATTGCC
>JAUWMD010000025.1 GCA_030613345.1 Candidatus Krumholzibacteriota bacterium | reverse complement strand
AACGCAGTATCGCCCCGGTTATCAGGAACGATATCAGTAATGCCTCGAGAAAGAAGAGAAGTTCACGCATCTAGTTCTTCCAGGGCGAAATGCCGCATTCCGCAAAGCCTGATAATACTTTATGAGAGCTGGGCGGACAAGCGATTTCGGCCACTCATGCCCCCTCGCCGGACCTCATGAAAATCCTTGACGACACACCGGCCGACGATTAGAATGCCCTGGAATTTGGATAGTCCCGCCCGTTTCCGGGGTTTACGACCTTATGAAAGACAGGATCTCCGTCACGCATCTTATAACCGGCACCTCTGCCGGAGGTGCCGAGACGATGCTCCACAGGCTCGTTTCGAGGACCGACAGAGAGAGATTCAACGTCAATGTTATCTCTCTTACGACGGCCGGAGAGATCGGCAGGAGGATGATCGACGAAGGAATCTCCTTCCATTCGATCGAGGCTTCGAAAAGCGGCCTCGATCCCGCGGCCCTTCTCAGGCTGATCCGCCATATCCGCCGTACCCGCCCCGATATACTTCAAACCTGGATGTACCATGCCGACCTTGCCGGAGGAATAGCCGCCCGGTTCGCGCGTTCGATCCAGGTAGCGTGGGGAATACACCACAGCGACCTCAACCCCGATCATATAAAAAAACGGACAATACGAGTCGCGAAATGGTGCGCCCGTCTCTCCCGGCGTCTCCCCGAAAGGATCGTCTGCTGTTCGCGGGCCTCGATGGAAACGCACGCGGCGATCGGATACGACAGGGAGAGAATGATCGTGATCCAGAACGGGTTCGACACATCACTCTTCGCACCCGACAGCGACGCCCGGAGCTCGGTACGCAAAGAACTCGGCCTGGACGGGGACACGCCGCTCGTAGGACTCGTCGCAAGATACCACCCCCAGAAGGACCACGCGACATTCTTCAGGGCGGCCGGGATCCTGCACGCCGGGATGCCCGGTGTACGTTTCGTCCTGTGCGGAAAGGGAATTACGGCGGAGAACCAGAATCTTGCCGTACTCACCAGCGAGGCTGGTCTCGAGGGTTCGGTTTTCCTTCTCGGCAGGCGTGCCGATATCCCCCGGATACAGGCATCTCTCGACATCGCCTCGTCCTCAGCCTCGAGCGGTGAGGGATTCCCAATCATCATCGGAGAGGCGATGTCATGCGGAGTGCCGTGCGTGGTGACGGATGTGGGTGATTCGGCGGAGATCGTGGGAGACTGCGGCCTGGTGGTCGAGCCGGGGGATCCGGAAGCGCTCGCCGCCGGCTGGAAAAAGATCCTCGCCATGAAACGTGAAACGAGAGCGGCCCTCGGCGAAAGAGCCCGGGAGAGGATCGAAAAGAACTATGAGATCGGCGCCGTTACCGCCCGGTACGAGGTCCTTTATCTAGGCATGGTCGGAAAACGCGGGGCGCGTAAGGATTCCGTCACTTCCGCCCCGTAAGCGCGTCGAGCCTGTCGACCTGCAGCCGCGTCACGACCCGCTCGTCGAAGAAATCGATGACCCTCTGCCGGCCGGCCATTCCCATCCGGGCGGCCATGTCATCATCCGAAAGGATCTTCAGGATAGCATCGCCCAGGGCATAGTGGTCGCGTGGCGGGACCAGAAGGCCGGTCTCGCCGTCGACCACCTCCTCCCTGCATCCCCTGATGTCGGTCGCCACAACGGGAAGGCCGGTGGCCATCGCTTCGATCAGCGAGCGGGGCATCCCCTCGCGGTAGCTCGACATCACGAAGAGGTCGAGCAGGGAGAGTATCGACGGGACGTCCTTCCTGTAACCGGTCATCACGAGCCGTCCCGACAGTCCCTCGCCGCGCACGAGCGTCTCTATCTCGGCCTGGCAGCCGTCACGATCGCTCTCGAGCGGCGCTCCGACCATGACGAATCTCGCGCCGGGGAATTCGCGCGAGACTATCCCGGCCGCCTTCACGAATTCGACCGCTCCCTTCTCCCTCACAATGCGTCCGGTGAACCCGATCACTGGACCGCCGTCTATTCCTAATTCCTCCCGGAGAGCAGCCGCCGCCTTCGCATTCACCTCGCGTCCGAAGATGGACGGATCGACACCGTTGCCGATATGCACGAGTTTTTCCTCTGCGGCTATGCGCGACTCGACCGCCTCCTCGAGGTCCTCCCCGCTCTGAACGAACACAAGGTTGGAGAGCGAGGATCCGAACCGCTCGATCGAGCGCATCACGCCGCGCAGCGGACCCGGCATGTCCTCGTGAAAATAGAAGCCGTGAGCGGTGTAGACGATCCGGGGCACGCGGGCCGCCTTCGCCGCCACCCGCCCGAGCAGTCCCGCCACCGGCGTATGGGTGTGGACTATGTCAAAGTGTTCCCTGCGCATCAGACGAAACAGGCGCACGAACGAGACCGCGTGGGAAAATATATTGTACGATCTCGAGATCGGGATCCGATATACGTCGAATCCTTCCTGTTCCAGCCGGTCGAGCCCCTCCCCCTGCGAGCAGCAGAACGAGACCTCGTAACCCGCGTCACGGAGACTCAGGCCGAGCGGCCTGAGAAGGTGGTATGCAGTAAAATCGACAGCGCAGAGCTGAAGGATCTTCAAACCGCCCCTCCCACCATGGGACCGGCCGGCTGTCACGCCCGGCCGGGCGATGTGAGTATCTCCTCGACAAGCCCGCAGAGGATGTGCCCGAGGGCCATGTGGATCTCCTGGATTCGGGCAAAGTCCTCGTCCGGCACTACGACCGCAAGATCTGCCTGTTCGGCCAGGGGGCCGCCGCCCGCGCCCGAGAAGGCGAGTGTCTTCATACCGAGGCTCGCCGCCATCGAGACAGCCTCGACGACATTCGGCGAGTTGCCGCTCGTCGACAGTGCCAGCAGCACGTCTCCGGAGCTGCCGATAGCCTCTATCTGCTTGGAGAAAACGTCGTCGTAGCTGAAATCGTTCGCAATCGCCGTCAGGACCGAGCTGTTCGCGGTCAGGGCGAATGCCTTGTATCCACTGAGCTTCTTCCTGCGGAACCTCCCGACGAGCTCGCCGGCTATATGCTGCGCGTCCGCGGCGCTCCCGCCGTTGCCGCAGGTCAGGACGACCTTCCCCGATTCTATCGCATCCGCCAGAAGCTCCGCCATCTCTACTAGAGTCTCCGCCTGCTGACGAGGAAACGATTCGAGCGCCTTCTTCAGGGCGTCGAGTTCGCCGAGTACCTGTTCGATATATCCATCGCTGTGTGTCATGTCTTCACCGTGTCCCGGATCTCCGGGTCCATTGTCAATTCGTAAGTGCCACAATCGATATTACCAGCATTCCGATGCCGATGAATCCTTGGAAGATGTCGGCGAATATCCTCGTCTTGCTCCGCTTGACGATGATGACGTCTCCGCTGTTCGGGTAATAGTTGCGATCCGTCTGGAACGACGTGCCGTCTCTCGATATGACCATGACCCTGTCGATGCTTCCCTCGTGTGTGGGGCCTCCAACCGCGCCGATATACTGGGCGACCGTCCAGTTGCTCACGAACCGGACCCTTCCCGGCAACTGCACCTGCCCGCCGACCGACACGGTCTGGTCGATCGTCGGTATGTGCAGTATGTCGCCGTCGATAAGCGGGATGTCTTCGGCGGTGCTCGGAGGCACGAACTCCTTGAGGTTCACACTGATCAGCTCGCCGGTCTCCCTCTCGAGTGTCGCCGCTGTAAGGTCGGCATCGATGTTGTAGACCGCGATGCGGCCGAGCAGGCTCCGCAACCCCTCGCCCTCTGTAATATAGAAGTTCCCTCCATTTTCCGTTGCTCCGAATACAAACACCCTGCTCGTGCCGGTCATGCCGTCGATAATGTTCAACTCGTCGCGGTCTTTCAGGACCTTTTCGAACTCGTCCGACCGGACCTGCATCGTGATGACCGAGCCGTCCTCCCGGACCCTCGTGAGCAGCACCCTGCCCCTGATGGCCTCCGCCCTGAATCCTCCCGCGAGATCGATCAGGTCACCGACCGTCTCGTGGGGCAGTATCTCGTAATTCATGGGCTTGTGTACGGAGCCTCTTATCGCGGCATGCCGCTGGGCGATCGGAACGTGTATCCTGTCACCGTTGGAGAGGAACGGGTTGCTCGAGAAGTCACCCTTGAGAACGTATCGGAGAATATCGACATCGAGTGTGTCCGTTCCCCTGTAGAGAATGACCCGCCTGTTCGATCCCTCGGATATGATGCTGCCCGCCAGTTCCACCGCGTCCGAGATGCGCTGTACCGCCGAGACGTTTACCGCCCCGGGGGTATTGACTTCACCGGTCACGAAGACCCGGAACACCCTTGGTTCCTGCAGGGTGCAGAAGATCTTCACGTTTTTAAAAAACCTGTTGACCTCCTCATCGAGCCTCTTTCTGAATTCGGTGAGGGTCAGGCCGTCGGCCTTTATCGCTCCCACGCTCGGCACGAAGACGTCGCCTTCCGGCAGTACCACCATGGCGAACGTCCTCGACTCGGTCCCGATAATGTTGACGAAGAGCCTGTCGTACGGCCCGAGGATATACTGGTCGGGATCGATCGCCTTCTCGAGCTTCGGGATGTCGTAACTCGATCTCTGCTGCTCGACGATCTGGCCGTATCCGGATTCCTTCTTTTCGAGCCCGACCTCGTCCATCAGGCCGTTGTCGATTGTCTGCGTCGAGACGAAATCGGCCGAGATCGTCACCGCCGCACAGACGGCGGCGATCATTACGACAATACGTTTCATATCCCTCACCGTCCGTATATAAACCTCTCAATTAATCCGGGGAGCGCCTCGAAGACCCTCTTCTCGCTATCGAGGTCCTTCGTACCGAGCTGGGCGAGATGTCTCTTCCCGCCACCTCCTCCGCCGGCCAGCGAACCAAGCTCTTTCACGAGACCATCTGCCGTGACTCCCCTTTCGACGAGATCATCGGTAACAGTGATCACGAAATGCATCTTTCCCTTGCCAGGCATGGAGAGAACGGCTGCGCCCGAAGGCACCCTCTCCCTGAACGAGTCTGCCATGGCCCTGAGCGCCCCGACGTCCCTCGCGCCGGGCCTGCCGGCAGCGATCTTCATCCCCGACATCTCCTTCGCGGCTTCTATGATCGCCTCGAGCCGGCCGCCGCCTCCCTTTTCGACGCGCTTTATCTCTTTCTTCAGCTCTTCCAATGTCTCGAGCATGGCACTGATTCTCGGCGCCGTTTCGGCAGGGATCGTCCTGAGCAGGGACGCCGCCTCTTCCTCGCGATCGAATGCGTCGTGGACATGGCGGAGAGCGCCCTGTCCGGTTACAGCCTCTATCCTGCGTACGCCTGCCGCCACGCTGCTCTCCGATACGATGAGAAACAGGCCGGCCTGGCCGGTCGACGAGAGATGCGTGCCGCCGCACAGCTCGGTCGACACGTCCCCAATCCGCACGACACGCACCTTCGCTCCGTATTTTTCGTCGAACAGGGCGACGGCCCCGGAGTCCATAGCCTCCTGGTAATCCATCAGCTCCGTCCTTACCTCCAGCGAATCGCGTATCCACCGGTTCACGAGCTCCTCGATCTTCCTCTTCTCCTCGCCGGTGACCGCCTGGAAATGGTTGAAATCGAATCTCAGCCTGTCGGGCCCTACGAGCGATCCGGCCTGGGCGACATGGCCGCCCACGACTTCGCGCAGCGCGGCGTGGAGAAGGTGAGTCGTGGTATGGCCGGCAGCCGTCGCGAGCCTCGCCTCGTCGTCGACATGAAGTCGTATCTTCGCGTTCCCCGAGACCAGCTCCCCGATATCGGGAATATCATCGACCGGCTCTGCCATGTGGATTATCTCTCCGCCCCTCTTGAGCACATCTCGTATTTCCAGCCTGTGTCCCGCCGTTTCAATCCAGCCGCTGTCGGCGAGCTGTCCCCCCGATGTGGCGTAGAACGGCGTCCTGTCCAATATCAGCTCGATCGCCGCACCAGACTCCCGGGACCAGGCAATGTCTTTCCTCTCCGATTTATCGAGCACCCTGTATCTGCGCACCTCGGCCTCACCGCCGACGCTCTCGTATCCGGTGAATATCGAGCTCTCCCCTTCGGATAGCTCCGTCATCTCGACGAGTGCCTGTTCGCCGGCATCGAAGGCGCTGCTCCGCTGGGCGCGCTTGCGCTGCTCCTCCATCGCGGAGGCAAATCCTGCCTCGTCGACCTCGAATCCCTCTTCCGCCGCGAGGGCGATCGTCAGTTCCAGGGGGAACCCGTACGTGTCATAGAGTAAAAATGCCTGTTCGCCGTCGATTAACCTTTTATTTTCAGTTTTAATATCATCGATGATGGTCCTGAACCTCGACCTGCCTTCCTCGATCGTACGGAAGAAGTTTTCTTCCTCGGCCCTGATTATCATCGCAGTGTCGGGCGCCCTCTCGATGAGCTCGGGATAATCATCTCCCATGACCCTGACGACCTCGTCGACCAGACCGTAGAGGACCGGCTCCACGATCCCGAATGTGTGAAGCCGCGTCAGGGCCCGTCTCAATATCCGCCTGAGGATATACCCCCTGCCCTCGTTCGAGGGGTATATTCCCTCCGATATCGTGAATGTCAGCGACCTGGCGTGATCGGCGATCATGTTGATCCCCATCTTTGCCTCACCGGTCGTATCGGTGTTTTCGGGCAGCACCGCGATGACTGCATCGACGAGGGGCTGGAAAATGTCGGTATGGAAATTATCCTCTGCACCCTGCATGATCATCGCGATCCTCTCGAGGCCGGCGCCGGTGTCTATGCCCGGTTTCTCGAGTGGCCTGTATGTGCCGTCCTCCTCGAGGAAGAACTGCGGGAAGACGAGGTTCCAGAATTCGAGGTACCGGTCGCAGTCGCATCCCGGGGCGCAGCTCCCGCTGCCGCATCCCCTGGCCTCGCCTGCATCGTAATAGATCTCGGAGCACGGACCGCATATACCGGTCTTCCCGACGGGGCCCCAGAAATTGTCCTTCCGCCCGAGCCTGACGATCCTTTCGGCGGGAACGCCGATGCGCTCGTTCCATAACTCGAACGCCTCGTCGTCTTCCTCGAATACGCTGACGTAGAGAAGATCGACGGGAAGCTGGAGCACATCGACGACGAACTCCCAGGCCCACTCGATCGCCTCGACCTTGAAGTAGTCGCCGAAACTGAAGTTGCCCAGCATCTCAAAGAAGGTATGGTGGCGCAATGTCCTGCCGACGCTCTCGAGATCACCGGCCCTGAGGCATTTCTGGACGCTGACCGCCCTCGTATACGGGAGGTTGTCAGGCGAGAGGTAATAATCCTTGAACTGCACCATCCCCGCGGAGGTGAACAGGAGTGTAGCATCGCCCTTCGGGACGAGGGGTGCGCCGGGCACCTCGGTGTGCTTCTTCCCGACGAAAAAATCGACGTAGGCTTTCCTGATCTGATGCGCTGTCCTGATATTACTGTTCATCGGTCTCTCCGGTGATCCCGCCCCTCAATATCCCCGCGCATATGCCTCCGACGATTCCGGCCGAGAAGCCTCTCCTAGTGAGAAAGCCACCGAGCCTTCGAGCCGCCTTTTCCCTGTCGGCCCTGGAGCCACCCGGCTTCCGGACCGGTCCGGTACGCGCCAGCCTGTCGACGGCAAGTTTCAATGCCATCCTCTCCTCCTCGCCGGGAGGAAAGGCCTCCGCGAGAAGCTCGTCGGTGATCTCGGCCGGGACCCCGGCCACAGACAACTTTCTTCTGAGAAGGGCCGGCCCCGCCACGTTGTGCCTGAGCCTGTATCCTATCAGCTCTGAGGCGAACCGCCTGTCGTTGAGCAGGTTTTTCCCCTTGAGCGTTTCGACAATATAATCGATCGCGGCTGGATTATCTATACCTTCCGCCCTGAGGGCGCCGCGGACCTCCTGCTCGGTCCGTTCCCGCCTCGACAGGAACCTGAGGGCGTGGGCGAGTCCAGCCTCCCGCGCGACCGGCCCTTCGAGCTCCTCGATATCGGCCCTGTCGAGTACAGTGTCCTCCTCGAGAAAGCGCTCGGTTCCCCGCCCCTTCAGGACGAGAAACGACCTTCCCGACGAGGTCGCGACCCTGCGCAGCGACCCGGCGCTTCTCGATACGGATACGATCTTGGTACTGCCGCTGTTCAAGGTCCTGGTCCGGATCAATGTCCTATTCAGGGGCGACGTTCTTGCCCGAATCGACGTCCCTGCCCGGGGCCGCCGGGGCCGGCGAGGCATTGAGGCCGTAGTGCTCGCGCACGCTGGTCTCGATCTCGGCCCGTATATCGGTGTTTTCCTTGAGGAACATCCGTGTGTTGTCCTTGCCCTGCCCGAGCCGGGTCTCGCCCCAGGAGAACCAGCTGCCCATCTTCGTAACTATGCCGGAGGCGACGCCCAGCTCGATCAGGTCCCCTTCGAGGCTGATGCCCTCTCCGTAGAGGATCTCGAACTCGGCCTGGCGGAACGGTGCGGCGACCTTGTTCTTGACGACCTTGACCCTCGTCATGCTTCCGATGACGGTGTCCCGGTCCTTGATCTGGCCGATGCGGCGGATGTCCATCCTCATCGTCGCGTAGAATTTCAGGGCGTTTCCGCCCGATGTCGTCTCGGGATTGCCGTACATCACGCCGATCTTCATCCGGATCTGGTTGGTGAATATCATGCAGGTACGCGATTTGGCGACCGCACCGGCTATCTTCCGGAGGGCCTGGGACATGAGCCTGGCCTGGAGGCCGACATGCGAGTCGCCCATCTGCCCCTCGATCTCGGCGGCGGGCACGAGGGCCGCGACCGAATCGATCACAACGACGTCGATCGCGCAGCTGCGGATAAGGACCTCTGCGATCTCGAGGGCCTGCTCCCCCGTATCCGGCTGTGAGATAAGCAGGTTGTCGATATCGATCCCGATCTTCCTCGAGTAGCCTACATCCAGCGCGTGCTCGGCATCGATGAACGCCGCAACGCCGCCGAGCCTCTGCGCGTTCGCGATGATCGAGCAGGCAAGCGTCGTCTTGCCCGACCCTTCGGGCCCGTAGATCTCGATGACCCTGCCGCGGGGCACTCCGCCTATGCCGGCCGCAATGTCGAGCGCGAGGCTGCCGGTGGGGATACTCTCGATCTCCTGGTAAGCACCTTCCTCGCCGAGACGCATGATAGAGCCCTTCCCGAACTGTTTCTCTATCTGGTCGACTGCGAGCTCGAGCGCCTTGCCCTTGTCACCCGGTTTTACAGATCTCGTCATCTTCGATGCCTTCGCCGTCTTCGCCATTTTTCTTGTCCTGTCCGCAATCACTTTCTTCCTCCCACTTCATCCCCCTGATGTACCATGCGGTTGATTTATCCCCGACCGCCGCCGCGGCGGCTGGTCAGACTGATTTTATATCACCAACCTGTCGATTGTTCAACGAATTTCACGATCATCGGGGTTGTGCGGCGAGGGTCTCGCAATCTCCTCGGTTCAGCGTCCGAGATCGAAACGGCCTGTTTCCTCGTAGATCGCCCCCGAAGAGGTCAGTCTGCTGCTCATCAGAACGAAGCCGTCCACATCGAGGAACGCCGTCTCGTCGAGCGGAGGAAAGATGCGCAGGAGATCGAGGAGTTCTCCCGGAACCGGTCTTTTCACGCGCGCGAGCGTCAGGTGGGCCCGGAATCTCTTGCTTTCCCTTTTGAATCCGATCGTCTCGCATTCATCCTCGATCAGCGTGGCGAGATCGCTGAGCTCCCCGAATCCCTCGTCGATGCCGTAGTAGATCACACGGGGCCTGTCGAGGTTCGGGAAGCCGCCGATCCCACCCATCGTCAGGCGGAACGGCTTCGCCCGGGATGCTGCCCGGCGCGCGGCATCGTGAAGCGCGGGGATGAGTTTCTCATCGACCTCTCCGAGGAATTTCAGTGTGAAGTGATAGTTCTCCGGCCGGATCCATCTCCACGGAGCGTGTCGGATACCGGAATCCTGTATGATCCGCCAGGCCTGCCCCGCCATCTCTTCACCGGTATGAACTGCAAAGAACAGTCTCATGAGCGACCGCTTTCCCGGTCCCGGACAGGCATCGATCCGAGCAGCCTCCGTCTCAGCATGTCGAGGCAGACGCACGCCGTCCTGAGCCTGATCATCCCGCGGTCGCCCGCTATCTTTCTCTGCCGGCACTCCGTCACGCCGGCCTGCGCGAGCCCCATCCAGCATAGCCCGACCGGCTTGCCGGGGGTCCCTCCGCCGGGACCGGCTATCCCGGTCGTTGACAGAGCGACGTCCGCTCCAGAGATCCTCCCGGCGCCCTCGGCCATCTGCCTGCAGACCTCCTCGCTGACCGCTCCGGCAACCTCGATGGCCTTTTCCTCGACGCCGAGGATCCTGATCTTCGATTCGTTGCTGTAGGTGACATATCCCTCGAGGAATATCTCGCTCGCCCCCGGCACCGAGACGATCATCGAGGCGAGCATCCCGCCGGTGAGAGACTCCGCAGTGGCCAGGGTCATCTTCCTGTTCCGGAGCATCCCGACGACTACCTCCTCGAGCCTGTCCCTGCCCTCCCCGAACAGGTTGTCCCCGAGACTCTCCATCGCCTTGGCAGCGATCCCGTCATCGATCCCGGCGGGAAGGTAAACGCTGATGCCGGCAGGGGAAGAGATGATCGACAGCCGCTCGAGTTCATCCGCTCCGAGCAGGGGCGTGAGTCTCTCCTCCACCGCGGTCTCCATCAGGCCGTAGACCCTCAGCACCTGTCTCCGGTCTTCAGCGCCGGACGCCAGCTGTGGGAGGACGAGGCGCTCGAATATCTCCTTCATCTCTCCGGGAACGCCCGGCAGCAGGAAGATACGGCACTCCCCCGCCTTCAGCGCCAGGCCGGGCGCGGCACCGACGGCGTTGTCGAGCACCACGGCTCCTGCCGGTATCCTCGAGAGGTCCCTGTACCCTTCAGGCATGGCGACGCCGAGCCCGATGAAACGCCGCTCGATCTCAACGATGATCTCCTCCCGGATCTCGACTTCCCCTCCGAACGCATCGATCGCGGCCTGCCGCGTCACGTCGTCTACGGTCGGGCCGAGCCCTCCGGTGACTATGACCGTTTCGCTCCTCGCCGCGGCGGCTGAGAGCTCATCGCGGATGACGTCGATGTCGTCGGGAAGGGCCGTCTCCCTCGAGGGAGGGAGTCCGGCTGCTGTCAGAGCGATGGAGAGCCATACAGTGTTGTTTTCGGCGGTCTCGCCGCGGAGGACCTCGTCGCCGACCGTTATGATCTCTGTCCTCATAGAAGTCCGGTGAAGCGTCCGAGGAGAGTCATCACCGCCAGGGCATATAGCCCGGCCAGCACGTCATCGATCACGACCCCCAGACCCCCTGGAAGTCTCTGTGACCTCCCGGCAGGGAAGGGCTTTACGATGTCGAATATCCTGAACAGGACGAATCCCGCCACCCCGGCTTTAATGGAAACAGTCGACAGCATCAGTGTGATCTGCATGCCGACGACCTCATCGATCACGATGCAGGGGGCATCCTCTCCGTAGTACTTCTCCATAATATGCGCAAGGAAGATGGCCACAGGGATGAGCCCGGCGATGACAGCCCAGTGCGCCATCCAGTGACCGCCGGGCACGAACAGCCAGACGAGCAGCCAGACCATGCTCGCGAATGTCGCGGGAGCGAAGGGGAAAAATCCCGTATAAAAAAAAGAGCCGAAGAGTGTGACGAGGAAACGTTTCATCTGCATCCTTTGACGGGTACCGAAGGCAGGATACAGACACAAGCGGCAGACGGCAATCAAATTATTACCATATGTACTGGACATATACCTGGACGACAGGTCTACCTACGAGAGATTTCGGAGGACTCCCTTGGCGACCGCCTTCAGCGTATCGAACACGCCGATGCCATTTACCGCAACGGCCTCGAAAGCGGGGTAGCGCTTGGGATTGAGCTCCTCTTCGAGATCGGGCACCTCGATCAGGTCGGGGAGGTCCCTCTTGTTGTACTGGATCGCGTAGGGAAGCTCGTCGAGCTTGAGGTTGTACTCGGCGAGGTTCTCGTGGAGGTTGTATAGGCTCTCGATATTCGCGTCATACCTGTTTTTCTGGGAATCGGCGACGAAGACTACGCCGTCCGTTCCGCGAAGGATCAGTTTTCGCGACGCGTCGTAGTATACCTGTCCCGGTACTGTGTAGAGGTGGAAACGCGTCTTGAACCCCTTGACCGTCCCCAGCTCCAGCGGCAGGAAATCGAAGAAGAGGGTCCTGTCCATCTCTGTGGCAAGCGTGATCAGCTTGCCCTTCGTATCCGGAGATACCTTGTCGTAGATGTACTGTATATTGGTCGTCTTTCCACACAGGCCCGGCCCGTAGTAGACGATCTTTACGTTGATCTCACGCGAGGAATAATTTATCAGCGACAACTCTGTCCCCTCCCCGATCAGTCTGAGAACAGACTGTCTATCTCCAGCTCGACCTCGGCGGTAAACTCCTCGCCGAGCTCCTCATGGTACTCCTCATTCTCGTACTCGAGCTTGTCGTAGAGACCTCTGATGACCGTGGCGAGGTTCTCGACCGCCTTCTTCGTCCTGAGCCTTACCAGACCGAGTGTGGTCTTCTTGTCGAACAGGATAACCAATATGATATCCCTCTCTACCCTCGCGAGGTACATACTTTCGTTGCTCCCCTGGTGGTAGAGTGTCGAGAAATCCTTCTCCCCTATCAGCTTTGCCAGCTGCGCGTTCGCCTCGAAATCGGCCGCGCAGAGCGACGCGAAGCTGTACATGTCGAACCTCGGTTCATCTCCCACGCTCGAGATCAACTGACCCGTCTTGTCGAGCAGGATCACGCTGGTCGCGTTCGAGTTCTTCAACAGCTCCTGGAGAGTCGTGCTGATCGCCCAGTAATCCTCTTCGAATACTTTCCAGTTTGTTCTGACCATCCTGCGCTCTTTTTCCCTTGCCCGGGATCAATCGACCTGTCGTCGACTTTGTCAGTCGACTTCCTCGCGCCCATCGAGGGCCTTGCTTATCGTTCCCCTGTCAACGAACTCGAGGGAACTGCCGAGGGGAAGTCCCCTTGCCGGCCTCGTCACCTTCACATCGCTTTCCCTGAACATTCGCGCGATGTAGAGGGTCGTCGTGTCTCCCTCGACGCTCGGGTTTGTCGCTATGATGAGTTCCGTTATCTCTTCTTTTTCCACACGCTCCTTCAGGGCCGTCAGGTTCAGCTGCTCTGGTCCCACTCCATCAAGTGGTGAAAGAACTCCGTGTAGAACATGGTAGCGGCCCCTGAAATGGCCCGATCTTTCGAGAACGTAAAGGTCGGCGAGCCGTTCAACGACGCATAACACGCCTTCGAGTCTCCCCGGGTCGTTGCAGACAGGGCAGATATCGCCTTCTGCGAGGTTTCCGCATCTTTTGCAATACCCGGTTTCTTCCCTGACTCGCCTGAGTGCTTCGGCAAAACTCCTGACCTCTCTCTCGTCCATGTCGAGGATGGCGAATGCCATTCTGCGCGCCGTTTTCTCCCCCACTCCAGGCAGTTTCCTGAAATGTTCTATCAGTTCCTGAAGCAGCGGAAGACCCTGATCCATTGCTTTCTCCCTGTATTTAGCAAGAATCTTGCCTTGTTTCGAATCACTATCGGAAAAGATAAGCCGTGAAAAAGAAAGGTGTTCCCCGAGGCGGAAGATCTAGAACATTCCGGGCAGGGGCATTCCACCGGTGATCGAGCTCATCTGGTCCCTGACCATCTCTTCGACACGGTTAGCCGCCTCTGTAACCGCAGCGGCAACAAGGTCTTCAAGCATCTCTACATCCTGCGGATCGACGACTTCCGGATCTATCGTCACGGAGACGATCTCGTGTTTGCCGTTCATCACGACCTTGACCATGCCGCCGCCGGCGGAGGCCTCGACACTCTTTTCAGCCAGTTCGGCCTGCATCTGGGCCATTTTCGTCTGCATCTGCTGCGCCTGCTTGAGAAGCTTTCCTATGTCTTTCATCCGATTCTCCCTGTCTCCTGTGATCGATCAGGTATCTGTAATACTGAACACTGGAGACTTCAGTCCAGGAGCTCCGCATCCAGTCCGTCCATAATGCGTTCCAGCGTCGGATCATCCACTTTTACAGCGCGGGATGTCTTTTCCGGTGATTGCGGCTTTTCCGCCGTGGAAGATCCTTTTACGCCGCTGCCGCGGGGTTTCGTCCGCGCTCTTATCTCCATCTCGGCCTGGCGGTCGGCCCTGCCGCCACCTTTAAGCTCAACCGTCTCGCAGGCTTCTACGGTAAATTTTCTGCCATAGAACTTCTCGAGATGGCTCTCGATCAACCGCCTGTTCTTCATCTCTCTTATCATCTCCATCGCGAACCTGTTCTGCGGCGTGAACGAGAGGATCAGGCTGCCGTCCTCGACGCCGGCGACGTCGGCCGACATCAGCCATATTCCGAGAGTCAGCTTCGTTTCCCTGACCTGCGCGAGAAATCGCTCCCATTCCTCCTTGCCGCCGAGAGCGGCCAGCAGGGGATTCTCCTTCACGGGACTCTCGGAAATCGCGGGTGTGGCGGTCTTCCCCATCCTAGCTGACGCTACCGCCGGGCCGGCAGGATCTGCCGGCTGGTGCGATTCCGCTGAGCCTGATATTTCGACCGTCGCAGTCCTTTCCGCAGGTCCCGCCATTCCAGCATTCCCGCCTTCCGCAGCGCCGCGCGCCTGACTTCGCGAGCCGCCAGCCGGGGCGCCGTCCCTTTTCGTCCCATGGCCTCCGGATACCGGGGCCGCACCACCCGCTCCGGACTCGAGCCTGCCGATGAGTTCGCCTATCTCCACGGCCGATTCCCATGAAGCGGCCTCGGCTACCGCCGCTTCTATATGGTATCGGGGTTGACTCGAACCCTTCAGATCGCGTAGCGCCCTGGACATCGAACGGAAGAGGAAGAGGAAATCCTCGACCTCGAACCTCGCGGCGATCGCCGATAACTCCTCGATCTCGCCTGATGTCAGGTCGAGCCAGTCTGTCCTGCTGCCTGATACGGAGATCACGAGGAGATTACGTATCCCTTCGAGGAAGGCGATAAAGAACTCTTCGAGATCCATTCCGGAAGCCACCACGCTGTCGACGACCGACAGCGCTCCCTCCCTGTCGCGCCGACTCACCGCGTCGAGCAGACCGGAGATGATCTGCGAATCGACCAGACCGAGGACATTCCGGACAGTCTCGAGGTCTATCTTCCCGTCGGCGGCCGAGATGCACTGATCCAGCAGGGATTCGGCGTCCCGCATCGAGCCATCGGCCCTGCGGCATATCAGCGTCAGTGCTTCCGCGTCGTATTCGATCTTTTCGGAATCACATATCCTGATGAGCTGACCGGAGAGTTCGGCCAGTTCGAGCCTCTTGAAATTGAATCTCTGGCAGCGTGACAGGATCGTCGCCGGAATCTTGTGGGGCTCCGTCGTGGCGAATATCAGGTAGACATGTGCCGGGGGCTCTTCGAGTGTCTTGAGCAGGGCATTGAAAGCCTGCTGTGTGAGCATGTGGACCTCGTCTATGATGTAGATCTTCGAGCCGGACTGCGAAGATGCGTACCCTATCTTTTCCCTCAGGTCCCTGATCTCGTCGATGCCCCTGTTGGAGGCGCCGTCGATCTCTATCATGTCGAGATGTGTCCCGCCGTTTACCGCCACGCAGGACGAGCAACTGTTGCATGGCTCGCCGCCCTGCGGGTCCTCGCAGTTGATGATCTTCGCGAGCAGTCGCGCCGTCGTGGTCTTGCCACATCCACGCGGGCCTGAGAAGAGATATGCATGCGCGAGCCTGCCCTTCTCGAAGGCCTTCTGGAGGGTGGATGTCACGTGCTCCTGCCCGACCACCTCGGCGAATCTACCGGGTCTCCATTTTCTGGCAAGTACGAGATAAGACATGCGCGCAGTCCCCCGGTGAGAAAGGTCAGGAGACCGTGCACCCGGCCTCGAAAGGCGTCCCCGGCTCTTGCGGCAGGGTTAGCTCCTGTCAGGAAATTCCGCGGCACATAAGAATGACTGCGTACCGCTGCTACCTTCCGGTCCTGACGGGATTTGCAGGTTCTTATTGCGCGGGTCCTGGCACTCAACGCCACTTCCCGCCGCCGATCGCTCGGAGGCAACACTCCCTCAACCGGGAATTCGGCCCCGCTATAGCGGATTGCGGGTGCAGGGCACCGCTACCTCCCCGCCTAGCACGATCTCTAAAATATGGTGGAGATGATCGGACTCGAACCGACGACCCCCTCGTTGCGAACGAGGTGCTCTCCCAGCTGAGCTACATCCCCACC
>JAUWMD010000203.1 GCA_030613345.1 Candidatus Krumholzibacteriota bacterium | reverse complement strand
CTCGGAGAATGGCCGCTCACACGCGGGGCGGCTCGCCAGGGCGAGCCGCGACGGCGCCTTCGAGGGAGTAGGCGAGTACCTGTCGGGGGGCGCCGGCCCCAGGGCGGGCCAGTATCTCGTCCTCGGCGCCAAGGCGAGAGCTGTGATGAACGGCAGGACAACGCCCGACATCGAGGATGTTCGGGCCGTGGCCTACCCTGTCCTCAGGCACAGGCTGGTGACGAACTTCCATGCCGAAGCGGACGGCGTAACCACTGATGAACTGGTGAAGAGACTGCTCGATACCGTCGCGCCGTGACCGGGCGCGGGGAAAGACACATATGTCCCCGGAAAAAAACAACGCGGGGGATTTCCTGCGCCCCGAGACAGTCAGCCGCCTGGCGAACATGGAGCTTCGCGCGAGACTGATCGTCGAGGGATTCATAGCGGGGCTCCACAGGTCGCCATACCACGGCTTCTCCGTCGAGTTCGCCGAGTACAGGCAGTACAACGCGGGCGAATCGACAAAGAACATCGACTGGAAGATCTACGCGAAGACCGACCGCTACTATCTCAAGGTCTTCGAGGATGAGACGAACCTGAGGGGCACGCTGCTGCTCGACCGGAGCGCGTCGATGGATTTTTCCGGGGATTTCTCCGGGGATTTCTCCGGCGGAGGGATAACGAAGCTTCGATACGGCGCCCTGCTCTGCGCCGCCCTCTCGTACCTGATGATAAAGCAGCGTGACGCCGCCGGGCTGGCCCTCTTCGACGACCGCATAGGCGAGATCGTCCCGCACAGATCTACAAGGCACCACCTCTTCCGGCTGCTGAGCTCGCTCGAGAACGTCACGCCGGGAGGACGGACTGGGATCAGCCGGGCGCTACACGACATGGCCGAGCGGATACACAGGCGCGGGCTTGTTGTTCTTGTAAGCGACCTGATCGACGAGCCGGAAGAAGTGATCAGCGGGCTGAAGCATTTCAGGCACAGGGGCCACGAGCTCGTCGTCTTCCACCTGCTTGACCCGCTCGAGCTCTCGCTCGACTACGGAGGCGAGGTGACCTTCGTCGACAGGGAGACGGGAGAGAAGCTGCGGTCGCAGCCGTACTTCGTCAGGAGGGAATACCGGCGCAGCGTCGGCGCATGGACCTCGTACCTCGAGAGGCGGTGCCTGGAGAACGCGATCGACTACAACCTCGTCACGACATCGACGCCGTTCGACGAGGCACTCGTAAAGTATCTCGGCAAGAGAGGCAGGATGCGCTGACCGGCATGAATTTCCTCAACCCCGCATTCCTCTTCGCACTGACCGCTTCGGCGGTCCCGCTCCTGATACACCTGCTCAGCCGCCGACGGGCGAGGGAGGTCCCGTTCAGCTCCCTGCGTTTTCTCGTGAGATCGGACAGGAAGAGCATGAGGAGGATCAACCTGCGAAGGCTCATCCTGCTCGCGCTGCGTACCGCCGCGATCGCCCTCGTTGCGCTGGCCTTCGCCAGGCCGGTCATCACCGGCAGGACCGCGTCTCTCTTTCCCGGAATGGAACCGAAGTCGGTCGTGGTGATGATCGACCGCAGCTACAGCATGGGCCTGCGCGGCGGCGAAGGGAACGCCTTCGACGTCGCCACCGCCGCGGCCCTCGATATCGCGGAGGGACTGGAGGAGGACGACGAGCTGACGCTCGTCCTGTTCGACGAGGGCGTGGAGGAGATATTTTCCGCGGAGAGGCCCGGACGCGCTGCCGCGGCAGGAGTCCTGGCCGCCGCGGAGCCGTCTCTGAAGGGAACGGACCTGAGAGCGGCGGCCGGTCACGGTTTCGGTCTCCTCAGTCGCAGCAGGAGGACGGCGAGGGAGCTCTTCATCATATCCGACTTCCAGAGGACAGGCATAGCTGGCGCGAAGGAGATCGAAGCGCCTGAAAGAACGAGGGTATTCCTCGTGCCGGTCACGCCCGCGTCCGGTCCGAACGTCGCCGTGGAGAGGGTGATCCTCCCCGGCTCGGCGCTGCACAGGGGAGAGGCTGCGGCGATGAGGGTCTTCGTACGCAATACCTCTCCCGACCGCCCCGCGGGATTCCCGCTGCGTGTCGACCTCGACGGGCGCCGGATCATCGAGAAGGAGATCGAGCTGCCACCGGGGGGTGCGGCGGAGTATACATTTGAATTCGACCTCGGTCACACCGGGTGGATCCGTGGCAGCGTCAGCTGCAGGGAGGACATGCTCTCCGCCGACGACACGAGGTTGTTCTCGGTCCTCGTCAGGGAAAAGACGCCTGTCCTGCTGATATCCGGTGGGGATGCTTTCTACCTCGGGCAGGCGCTTGCTCCGGAGGGAGCGGACGGGGATATCGATCTCGGCGAGGCCGGGTGGAGCGGATACACGACCGCCGACCTCGCCGGCGCCGATGTCGTCGTCGCCGGGCCGGGGGGGAGGCCGCGCTCCGGAGACGCGGCACTTCTGAGACGTTACGCCGAGGGTGGTGGAAGGGTCGTCGTTTTTATATCGCCGGGGATGGAGAGGTTCGCCGCCGATCTGAGCACGTACGGCATCACGGTGACGGCACGAGAGACGGGCGGCGGCTTCGTCGAGCTCGAGCGCCCCGGCGGGGAGAGCCCCCTTCTCTCGATATTC
The DNA here is from genome assembly GCA_030613345.1 of Candidatus Krumholzibacteriota bacterium. GTDB lineage: Bacteria > Krumholzibacteriota > Krumholzibacteriia > Krumholzibacteriales > Krumholzibacteriaceae > JAUWCL01. The sequence continues at coordinate 2,292 of JAUWMD010000203.1, read as the reverse complement.
AGCGGCGGCGATCTCGACGGGACGGCAGGGCTGAGGTTCGTAAGGACAGCCCGTGTGGTGGGCCTTCCGCCCGCTGTGGCGGTGCTCTCCTTCTCGGACGGCCTGCCATTCGTATGGGCCGAGCGGGCCGGCGAAGGGGAGATCGTCTTTGCCGCCGCCTCTCCGCTGCCGGAAAGCGGAGATCTGGTCCTCTCGCCCTGGTTCCTCCCGCTCGTGCAGCAGATGGTCCTCGCACCCCTCGACGTGCTGCCCGGAAGGGAAGGGGCGCTCATCGGCGCTTCCGTTCCCGTACCGCTTGCGGGGGAAGGGGGCTGCTCGATATTGCTGCCCGGTGGAGCGGAATACATAGATCCCATTCCAGCCGGACCGGGAAGGATCGTCGTTCCGGCCGGGGACAGGCAGGGGTACCTCACGGTTGCCTGCGGTGGCGAGGAGTGGCAGACGGCCGTCAATCCCGACTGCAGGCTCGAGTCGTCTCTCGATTACATGACCGCAGACGAGGCTGCCGACTCGTTCGGATTCGAGAGCTATGCCGCCGCGCGGGCTGACGCGGGCATATCGGGAACGGTAAAGGAAGCGAGGGAAGGACGGGAGATCGCCGATGCGCTGATCATCGCGGCCGCGCTTCTTCTCGTGGCCGAACTCGCCGTGGCGCAGCGCCGCGGAGGCGGAGGGGAGGGTGAAAGATCCTGATGTGGGAGAGCTTGAGAAAGAAGATCTCTGAACTGCCCCCCTTCCTCGAGCTATCCCGCGGGCTCGCCGCGCAGGGAGCGGCGGTGAGGGCGGGCGGGCTGGCCGGAAGCTCGCGATCGCTTGTGCTCTCGACACTCGTACCCTTTTTAGGGCGGGGAGTCGTGGCCATCGCCTCCGACCCTGTCCGGGCGAGGGATATCGCGGCCGACCTCGATCATTTCGGTGCCGGTCGCGTCGTCTTCTATCCGGAGGACGAGATGCTGCCCTATGACTATCACGATCCTGACAGGAACCTCACCGGAATGCAGATGATCGCGCTGGCCGCGCTGGCGGAGAAGAGATGCGACGTCTTCGTCTGCACGCCCAGGTCGCTCCTGAAGAAAGTATTCGCGCCCGGCGTCTTTCTCGATCTCGTGACGGACCTCCACGCGGGAGAGGAGAAAGATCCGTACGGACTCGCCGAGTGGTTCGTCCACCTCGGGTACGAGAGACACGGTATCGTAGAGGAGAAGGGGCAGTTTGCCCTGAGGGGAGGGATCCTCGACATCTTCGAGGTAGCATCGCTCGACCCCGTGAGGATAGAGTTCGACGGCGACGAAATGGTCTCGATCCGCATCTTCGATATCGAGACGCAGCGGTCGATGGAGGCTGCCGATTCGATCCGGATCCACCCGTTGCACCACCTCGCACCCGACGAAAGGGGAATCGGTCGGCTCGAGGCGTTCCTCGAGACGGAGTGCGCTGGACTCGAGGAGCAGGAGAGAAAGAAGATGATGCTTCCCGCGGAGCGGTTCGCCGCGGGGATTCATTTCTTCGGCATGGAGCACTATGCCGCCGTCGTCCACGACGTCGTGCCGGTGACAGACTACTTCGATGCGCCTCCGCTGTTGGCGCTCTATGGCAGCGAGGAGATCGAGACGCTGACTGCGGAGTTCAGGGAGGAGATCGAGAAGCGGTACGAGCGGTCGAGGGAGGAGAACCTGTACCCGCGGCCCGATCTTGTCTACGCTGCCGGCCGGGGGTGGGACGGCGGGCTGGAGGCCTCAGGCAGGCTCGAGTTCACAGTGCTCCCGGGCGGGGACGATGTGCGGTTTTCCACCTCGGCGGTCGGCGACTACCGCAGGAATATCAAAGGGCTCGTCTCCGACGTCCGCAAGGAGCTCGGCAGGGGCAGAAGGGTGTTCCTCTTCTGCGCGAGCGAGATCCAGAGGGAGAGGGCCGAAGAGATCCTCTCCGACGTGGCGCTGGAGATCGATTTCCCGATCGGCGAGATCTCGAGCGGATTCAGGTGGCCGGCCACCGGTATGGTCTTCCTCAGCGAGGAGGAGGTGTTTGGCCGGTTTCACAGGCCGTGGCATTCCCCCCGGGCGAGAAGCAGGTCGCTCGTCTACGACCCGTCTCACTTCAAGCCGGGCGACTTCGTCGTTCACGTCAGTCACGGTATAGGCAGGGACATGGGGATGCGCGTCCTCGAGATCGATGGGGGAAAGACCGAGTGTATCGACATAAGGTACGATGGCGACGACAGGCTCTTCATCCCCGTCTCCCAGCTGAGGATGGTAGAGAAATATACTGCCGCCGAGGGGGCGCAGCCGGCGC
>JAUWMD010000202.1 GCA_030613345.1 Candidatus Krumholzibacteriota bacterium | reverse complement strand
TGAATGTATAGATCCTTCGTGGTTATCCTGGTCAGATATTTCGCCAGGGCCCCGACGTTCTTTGAAATCGACATCTCGTTGTCGTTCAGGATGACTACGAACCTGTTCTTCTTCAGGTGCCCGGCATGGTTGATCCCCTCGAAGGACATCCCGCCCGATATCGCGCCGTCACCCACGACCCCTATGACGAAATTATCGTCCCCCCGCAGGTCCCTCGCGGCCGCCAGTCCAAGCGCCGCAGATATGGCTGTGCAGGCGTGTCCCGTTCCGAATATGTCGTGCTTGCTCTCTGAGATCTTGGGGAAACCGCTGATTCCACCCCTCGTCCGCAGATCACCGAACGCTTCCCGTCTACCGGTGATGATCTTGTGCGTGTAAGCCTGGTGACCGACATCCCAGACGATCCTGTCGCGTGGAGAATCGAAGACGTAGTGCAGCGCGAGTGTGAGTTCCACACTGCCGAGGCTCGATGCGAGATGTCCCCCTCTCCTTGAGAGGACCTCTATGATGTAGTTTCTGATCTCCCCGGCAAGTAACGGCAGCTCGTCGACCGTGAGTTTCTTCAGGTCTCCGGGCGAATCGATCCGGGATATTATCTTACCGCCGATCAATCTCCACCTGCCTCTTTTCTATAACAGTAAATACGTGAGCGCCGCGCCCAGGATCACACCACCGAGCACGTCCAGAGGCCTGTACTGAAGTACCCTCTTGATGCGGTTCGAAACGAGCTCGCTGTATCCGTCGATACTCGATATGATCCGGTTCAGCACGTCGACCTGTTTCTGCTTCTCCCTCTTTACCCTCATCGTATCGTGAAGGATCACGATGCCGTAGGTTGCAGCCACCGAGTAGAGCAGGGATGAATAACCGTACTTTATCCCGATGACGGTCGAAAGGGACGCGAAAACCGCAGCGTGTACGTTAGGCATTCCGTCGGGCTTGAAAAGCCCACCGGGAATGAACTTCTTTTCCATCACGGAATAAATGACGAGCTTCAGCAATTGGCAGACAAGACCGGCCATTATCGGAATCAGGAATATATCCCTGTAGAGTGTCTGCCTCATCATTTCAGGATGTCCGATCTACAACCATGCGGAAAAGGAATTCGAGATAACCATCATCGCCGAGAGTCATTACCTTCTCTACGGCTCCTTCGATCAGTCGTGCCGCGGTCACACGGGAAGACTCCACGCCATAACTGGACGGCCACGTGATTTTCCCCCTTTTGATATCCTTCCGCAACTCTTTTCCGACCTTCTCCTCGCTCCCTTCCAGATCGAGCAGATCGTCGACGATCTGAAAGGCAAGTCCTGCCTCTCGCCCCGCGTCTCCAATAAGTTCTATCTCTTCCATTCCGGCGGAGGCGAGTGCCGCTCCGATCTTCAATGAGACCGACATCAGCTCCGCGGTCTTCCTCGTATGGATGAACTCCACAAGTCCAGGTTCGGGATCATGTCCCTCTCCCTCTATGTCGGCGGACTGCCCTCCTACGAGGAGCCTGGATCCCGCGGCCACGGCCAGCATCCAGACTGACAGGGTCACATCCGCCGGGTTCGCTCCACTGCATGCAGAGAGTGTCTCGAACGCGAGAGCCTGCAGCGCATCGCCCGTGAGAATCGCCGTGGCCTCCTCGAACCGCACATGGCACGAAGGCCTGCCGCGTCTCGTATCATCGTCGTCGAGCGCGGGAAGATCGTCATGAACAAGCGTATAGGCATGCAGGAACTCTATCGCGGTGGCCGCCGCCAGCGAGTCGTCGGGATGAGGTTCTCCGAACATCCTGTGCGCCTGGAGACAGAGTATTCCCCTGAATCTCTTGCCGCCACCGAGTGAAGAATATCTCATCGCCTCGTGCAGCGCAGCCGGAAGCTCGTTTCCGGCGGGTAGTATCTCGTCCATCTTTTTCTCGATGGACGACCTGTCGCTCATGATCCTTTCGAGCATGTGATCGCTACTCACCCGCGGCTTCCTCCTCGAGCTTTCCAGAAAGGTCCCTGATCCTCCTGTCCGCATCGTCGAGGATCTTCCTGCATCTTTTTCCGATCTTCATGCCCTCCTCGTACAGCCTGATACTCTCCTCCAGGGGCACTTTCTCCTCCTCGAGCCTGCGGACTATCTCTTCAAGCCGCTTCATTGCGTTTTCGAACGTAATCTTCTGCGCCATTGAGTGTCCTTTCTCCTGCTCTCCACCAGACATCCTGCATCCCCGTCGTAGAAGTTGACGGTGATCCTTCCCCCCTCTTCGAGCTCATCCACACTGCCAATTATCTTACTGCCATCATCTCCGGTACAATATGTATATCCCCTGCCGAGGACCTCTCTCGGGCCGAGGCTCTTCAGTGCCCTGAGCTTTCCATAGAGTTCAGACCGTACAGACGATGAATTGCTCTCGGTCATCATCCGCGCCGTATTCACGAGCATTTCGAGTCGCTCTCTCCTTGTTTCCACGCCTCCCGCCGGTGACAGTGCGGCGAGCCTTTCCGACAGCCCTGCTACGGCGCTTTCCGATCTACGCATCGCTCCTATGATCATAGCCCGCAGCCTGTCGCCCAGATCGACCACCCTCGATCTGCCCGATTCGGCAACGGTACTGCGCCATTCGACCAGCCTCTCGAACCTGTCTCCGAGCTCGAGCCTCGATCGATCCAGCGCATGCTCGATCGCGGGGAAGGCGGAAGACCGCATTATGAATTCAACACGCTCGAGTCTCTGTCTCGCGTCGACCGAGCAGAGAGATGCGATCTTCTCGACGAGCACGCCGACGACCCTTCTGACGTCCGCCGAATCGGGTGACGCCACCTCTGCCGCGGCTGTGGGCGTCGCCGTGCTCACATCGGATACGTAGTCGCAAACGGTCGTATCGATCTCGTGGCCTATGCCGGTCACTACAGGAAACCTGCAGTCCGCCACGGCCCTTGCAACCGCTTCGGTGTTGAATGTCCAGAGGTCCTCGGCGCTCCCCCCCCCTCTCGCGAGGCTAACTACGTCGACCCCTGCCCTCTCCGCCAGGCGTCCGAAGGCATCGACTATCGAGCTGCCGGCCGCCTCTCCCTGCACCGCTGCGTGGAGCAGGACCGTCTCGGCCAGCGGCCACCTGCGGCCGAGAGTCCTGCGGATATCCTTTATCGCCGCCCCTTCGGGTGAAGTAATAACAGCGATCTTCTCAGGATACATCGGCAGATCCTTCTTGATCCCGGGATCGGTCAGCCCCTCCTCCATCAACCTGGCAAGGAGTCTCCGCTTGCTCAGCTCGAGCTCTCCCTCTCCTGCCCTTCTGAGACTGACTGCTATCAGCTGCGTCCTGCCACCCCCGCCGTAATGGGATATCCTTCCCGAGGCTACAGCCGTCATCCCGTTCTCCGGGGCGAAATCCACGTTCCCCGTATTCCTGCTGAAAACGACCACGCCGAGCCTGCTCGTCTCGTCACGCAGTGTAAGATAGAAATGTCCCGAAGAATGCGCGGTGAAATTCGTAATCTCGCCCATAACCCTTACATGCGGGAATTCCGATTCGAGGCTCTGTCTGATCGCGTCGGATAGCTCTGATACGGTGAAAATATCGTCGGCTTCTTCCCCGGGGAGATGTTTATCGCGACTCTCCAGCATCATCGGCTCCCAGCGCCATTCGTGCCGCCTGGTACGTGTTCTTCATCAGCATCGCCACTGTCATCGGCCCGACGCCTTTAGGTACTGGAGTGATCTTGGAGGCTCGCGGCATTACCGATTCGAAATCCACGTCTCCTGCGAGCCTGTACCCCTTTTTTGCCGATGCATCCTCGACCCTGGTGATCCCCACGTCGATGACGGCGACACCGTCTTTTACCATGTCCCCCGTAATCATACCCGGGCTTCCGACGGCCGCGATGAGGATGTCCGCCGTTCGAGTTATCGACGCCATGTCGGATGTCCTCGAGTGACAGACTGTTACCGTCGCGTTCCCGCCCGGCGCCTTCATCGCGAGAAGAAGAGCCATCGGCTTTCCAACCAGGATGCTCCTGCCCACTATAACCGCATGCTTCCCGGCCGTCTTGACCCCGTAATGATCCATCATCACGGTGATACCAAGAGGAGTGCAGGGAACCAGCCGCGGCCTGTCGGCGGCGATCTTTCCTATGTTGAAAGGATGAAGACCGTCAACATCCTTGTCCGGTGAAATCTTTTCTATCACTTTCTGCTGGTCCATATGACCGGGCAGGGGCATCTGCACAAGTATCCCGTCTATATCCGGATCTTTGTTCAGCCGGTCGAGGCGTCCGAGCAGGTCGCTTTCAGGCGTGGACACAGGCAGCTCGACAAGCTCGGAATCGATTCCGCACCTCCGGGCCGTCTTAATCTTCATCCCGACATATACCTGCGAAGCCGGATCCTCGCCCACTATTATGACAGTCCGCCTGGGAGGCCTGTGCTTTCTGGTGAAAGCGGGAATCTCGGATGACAGATATTCGATCACACTTTCTGCGACCGGCTTGCCGAGCATGAGCTTCTCGTCTGGTTTGATGCTCAATTGATGTCTCCTTCGGCAATCGGTTCGTGGATCCGCTCGACGTTTCTTGCCCTTCCGGTCGACTCGTCGATGTCAACGAGCATCCCCTGGATGACCGGCGTATCGCCACCGACCCGGAAGCGCACGTTTATGCCCTTGAGGAACCGTTCGATCACCTGTTCAGGCCTCACCCCGATGACGGAGTTGAACGGCCCGGCCATGCCCACATCGGACTGATAGGCGGTACCCCCCGGAAAGATCCTCTCATCGGCGGTGGGGACATGTGTATGGCTGCCGGCGAGAACGCTCACCCTTCCATCGAGGTAGAACCCCATCGCGAGCTTCTCACTCGTCGCCTCTGCGTGAAAATCGACTATCCTGACCCTTACTCCGGGATCGAATTCCGACAGCACCCGGTCTGCCGCT
>JAUWMD010000256.1 GCA_030613345.1 Candidatus Krumholzibacteriota bacterium | reverse complement strand
GCCGATTACATGAAGAGAAACAGCCTGACGCTTCTCGTACGTCAGCCCCTCGGCGTGACCAATACCGAAGGGACGTACGAAATCAAGGCGACGGTCGCCGGCGGCGGCAAGGCCGGTCAGGCAGGAGCGATTCGTCTCGGTATCTCGAGAGCGATTCTTCTTCACGACGAGACCCACAAGAAAGCACTGAAGTCCGGCGGGTTCCTCACCAGAGACCCCAGGGAGAAGGAGAGGAAGAAGTACGGACAGCCCGGAGCACGGAAGAAGTTCCAGTTCTCCAAGCGATAGATTCTCAAGGACACACATCTCTCCGCAGGGTCCATGGTGGCGGGTGCGAAGCCCGTTTCGGACGCTCCCGGGGGAGGGATGGAGGAATAACCTAGGAGGAAAAAGTGAAAGTCCAGATCAAGGACCTGCTGGAAGCGGGCGTTCACTTCGGACACCAGACGAGGCGCTGGAACCCGAAGATGAAGCCCTATATTTTTAAGGAACAGAACGGTATCTACATTATCGATCTGCGCCAGACTCTCGATAATCTCCAGACCGCGTACGACATTCTTCTCCAGATGGCATCGGAAGGAAAGACGGTCCTCTTCGTCGGAACGAAGAGGCAGGCGAAGGACTCCGTGCGCGAGGACGCCAAGCGATGCGGCATGTACTATATCAACGAGCGCTGGCTCGGCGGGACCCTCACGAACTTCAAGACGATCAAGCGCAGCCTCGATCGTCTCGATGACATGGAAGAGATGGAAAAAGACGGGCGCATCGAGCAGCTCTCCAAGAAGGAGAGGCTCATGCTCGAAAAGCACAAGCAGAAGCTTCTCAAGGTGCTCTCGGGCATCCGCGGAATGAAGGGCGCTCCGTCGTGTATTATTGTGTTTGACACGAATAAGGAAGAAATCGCGATCAAGGAAGCGAGGAAACTCCGCATCCCGTTGATCGGTCTAATCGATACGAACAGCGACCCCGATGATCTCGAATACGCCATTCCGGCGAACGACGACGCGATCCGGTCGATCAAGCTCTTCACGAAGACCTTCGCTGACGCGGTTATCGAGGGCAGGGCCCGCTACATGAAGAACAAGGATTTCCTCGAGAAGCAGGAGAAGGCTGCCGCGGCGAAGAAGGGCGGTCCGAGGCAGTCCGACCTCAAGGGCGGACCGAGGCAGTCAGATCTCAAGGGCGGCCCGAGGCAGTCCGACCTCAAGGGCGGCGGTCAGAGAAGGCACGCGGCGAAGAAGGCTGGATCCGGCGGATCCGGGAGCGGCAAGTCCGCCGCCGGCTCTGATGCAAGAAAGCCCGCAACGAAGAAGGACGACGCCGGCAAGGCAGAGGCGAAGCCGGACGTGAAGAAAGCAGATACAAAGGCCGAAGAGAAGTCCGAATAATGGGCCGATCCGGCCGACCGGATACAGACATTACGGAGGAATTTGAGATGGAGATCACATCGAAGATGGTCAAGGAACTACGTGAAATGACTAATGCGGGGATGATGGACTGTAAGAAGGCCCTGGCTGAATCTGGCGGGGACGTGGACGACGCAGTGAAGATCCTCAGGGAAAAGGGTCTTTCAGCCGCTGCCAAGCGGGCACACAAGGAGGCAAGAGAGGGCCAGATATTCTCGTACATCCACAGCAACAACAAGCTGGGCGTCATCGTCGAACTCAACTGCGAGACCGACTTCGTTGCCAAGACGGAAGACTTCCAGAGTCTCGGCAGGAACATCGCCATGCAGGTCGCTGCGGCGGCCCCGATCGTTGTCAAGAGAGAAGACATCCCCGGGGACGTCCTCGAGAGGGAGAAGGAGATCTTCCGCAACCAGGCCCTTCAGTCCGGCAAGCCGGAAAAGATCCTTGATAAAATCGTTGAAGGTAAGGTCGAAAAATTCTACAGTGAGATCGTGCTTCTCGAGCAGCCGTTCATAAAGGACGACAAGGTCACGATCGAGGAGCTTCTCAAGGGGACTATCGGTAAACTTGGCGAGAACATGGTCGTCAAGAGGTTTGCCCGTTTCAAGCTGGGGGAGGAAGCATCCTGAACAGCGGGGAAAGCGATACAGCGCTGACCTTTGAATAGACAGAGCGCGGGGGCTGTACGCTCCTGCGTTTTTTTATGGAAGGAGACTCGATGAGCAAACGACCGGAGATCAAAAGGCTGCTGCTGAAGGTAAGCGGCGAGGTCTTCGGCAGCGAGGGCCACAGCATCGATATGGAGAAGGTCGATGGCTTCGCCCGGGAGCTGATCGAGGCCCGCGGGACAGGGATCGAGCTGGCCGTCGTATCGGGGGGCGGAAACATCCTCAGGGGTGCCGTCCTCTGCAGTGAGGGTGACGACCGAGTATCGTGCGACTATATGGGGATGATGGCCACCGTGATCAACGCGCTGGCGCTGCAGGGAGCGCTCGAGCGCGGAGGGGTGGAGGCGGTAGTCATGACGCCGTTCTCCCTCGAGGTGGCGGCAGAGCGTTTCGTGCGGAGGCAGGCGCTCCGGCACCTGCGGGAGGGACGGATCGTCCTCATGGCCGGAGGCACGGGGAATCCGTACTTCACCACCGATTCGGCGGCGGCGCTGAGGGCTGCGGAGATCGGCGCGGACGCCCTCGTGAAGGGAACGAAGGTGGATGGTGTCTACGACAGCGACCCCAAGGTAAACCCGCACGCTATTAGAATGGATTCATTAACATACGCCGATATATTAAAGCAGGACCTTAAGGTGATGGATGCTGCGGCTGTCGTTCTCTGCCGGGACAACAGGATACCTATCGTGGTATTCGATATCCTCACCAGGGGAAACCTCAAAAGAGTCATAATGGGAGAGGCTATCGGTACAATCGTGCAGTGAGGAGGTCGAAATGGAAAATGTCGACGAGATCTTCGAAGCGACTGAAGGCCATATGAAGAAGTCGATCGAGATAGCCGAGGAAGAGCTGGCCACGGTGAGGACTGGCAAGGCTTCCGCGAGCCTGCTTGACAGTATCAAGGTCGATTATTACGGAACACCTGTTCCGATCAAGCAGATCGCGAATATCGGCGTTCCCGACGCCAAGCTCATCACGGTCCAGCCGTGGGAAAAGCCCATGGTCACCGAGGTCGTCAAGGCGATCCAGCAGTCGAACCTGGGCCTGAACCCCCAGAGCGACGGCAATCTGATAAGGATACCCCTGCCTCCGCTGACCGAGGAGCGAAGGCACGAGCTCGTCAAGTCGGTCAAGCTGATGGTCGAAAATGCGAAGATCGCCATCAGGAACATCAGGCGCGACGCGAACGATCATCTCAAGGCGCTCGAGAAGAGTCACGATATCTCCGAGGACGACCACCATCGTTTCCACAAGGAGATCCAGGAGCTGACCGATGAGTCGATCAAGGAGCTCGACAAGGTGACTGAGTTGAAGGAAAAGGAAATACTGGAGTTCTAGGACCGCGATCGCCCGCATGGATATAGACAGGGAAATCGAACGACTCAAGGGTATGCACGACCTGCCGGGGCATATTGCCGTCATAATGGACGGCAACGGAAGGTGGGCGAAGAAGCGCAGGCTCCCGAGGATCGCCGGCCACAAGGCGGGAAGGGAGTCGGTCCGCGTCACGGTTCGCACCTGCGCGAGGCGCGGTATCCCCGCCCTTTCCCTCTACACCTTCTCGCTGGAGAACTGGCAGAGGCCTTCGAAGGAAGTAAAGGCGCTGATGCACTTTCTCGGCACGGTCCTCAGGTCGGAGTACCTCGAGCTGAAGGACAA
>JAUWMD010000302.1 GCA_030613345.1 Candidatus Krumholzibacteriota bacterium | reverse complement strand
TCCATCTTCTCCCTGACGAACTCGATCACCCGTTCCTTCTCGCCGAGCGGCACGTCGAATACGAGCTCGTCGTGGACCTGGAGCACCATCCTCGCCCCCAGGCCTTCCTCCATTATCGCGGCATCTATACCTATCATCGCTCTCTTGATCATGTCGGCTGCCGTCCCCTGTATCGGCATGTTCACCGCAATCCGCTCGGCGAAGCTCCTCAGCCTGCCGTCGCCCGAATTGATCTCCGGAAGCGGGCGGCGCCTGCCGAGCAGCGTTTCCGCATAACCCTTCTCCCGGACGCTCACCTTGGAGCTCTCTATGAAATCCCTGATCCCCGGATATTTTTCGAAGTACTCGTCGATGAATCCCTTCGCCTCTTCGAAGGGGATCCTCAACTGCTGGGAGAGCGCCCTCGGGCCCTGCCCGTACATCACCCCGAAGTTGATCGTCTTCGCTCCGGAGCGCATCTCGTGCGTCACATCATCCTCTGCTACCCCGAATATTCTCGCCGCTGTGCGTGTGTGTATGTCGGCCTCTTCCCTGAAGGCAGCCACCAGTTCCGGATCTCCCGAGAGATGGGCCATTATTCTCAGCTCTATCTGCGAGTAGTCGGCGTCGACCAGTATATTGCCCTTCCGGGGCACGAAAGCCCCCCTGATCCGCCTTCCCATCTCGGTACGGATCGGGATATTCTGTAGATTTGGATCGCTCGACGACAGGCGCCCGGTGGCAGTCACCGTCTGGTTGAACGAGGTGTGGATTCTTCCCGTCTTTCCGCTGAGCAGCTTCGGCAGCGAATCGATATAAGTACCGGCGAGCTTGGTGAGCTGCCTGTATTCGAGTATCAGGCCCGCTATCGGGTTCTCCACCGCCAGTTCGGTAAGGACCCTGACATCGGTCGACCAGCCCGTCTTCGTCTTCCTCCCCGAGGGCAAGCCCAGTTTCTCGAAGAGGATATGCTGGAGCTGCTTCCCCGAATTGATATTGAATGTCTCGCCTGCGAGGGCGTAGATCTCCCCGGTGAGCCTGTCGAGCTCGGCGGCGACCTTCCCTGATAGCGCCTTCAGCCTGTTCGTGTCGACCCCCATCCCCTCGTGCTCCATCCTCTTGAGAACGAAGCACAGGGGCATCTCGATATCGGTGAAGAGCTTCCCCGCATCGGTCCCCTCGAGGTCGGGCTCGAAGAGCTCCCGCAGCCGGAGCGTATAGTCGGCGTCCTCGCAGGCGTATTCCGCGAGCCTCCCGGGAGGGACGGTCCTGATGTCTCTCGTCCGGTCGCCCTTCTCGAAGAGCTCCTGGTAGGAGATCATCCTGTGACGGAAATGATCGATCGCGAGGTTGTCGAGCGAATGCGAACGCCTCGACGGATCGATGCAGTACGACGCTATCATCGTGTCCCAGACGACGTTCCCGACGGGCAGCCCGTGCGCCTCGAGCACCTTCAGGTCATACTTTATATTGTGTCCGGTCTTCTCCGTCAGATCGCTTTTCAGGACCGGACCGAGCACCTCCGCCACCTTCTCCAGCGGAATGCCCGAGGAGTCTCCTTCCAGGTCGAAGAGACCCGTATTTTCCCTCGCCTCGCGTGATTCCACGGGAACGAAGAAGGCCCGGCCCTCCTCGCAGCAGAACGAGATCCCTACGAGCTCGGCTTCGAGAGGATCGAGAGACGTCGTCTCCGTATCAAGCGCGAAACCGCCCGCCCCGGTAAGGACGGAAGCGAGGTTCTGCAGACCCGCCTCGTCGACCATGCTGTAATCCACCGATGAAGTCGAAACGCTCCGCCCTAGATCGAGTTCCTTTATCACCTGGCTGAACTCAAGATCAAGAAGCATGTCGAGAAGTGCTTCGTCGTCCCTCTCCCCCCTTCCGAGCTGGTCGAAGGTGATGTCGAGGGGTACATCGATCAGGGTCACGAGATCCCTCGACATAAGCGCATCCTCTCTGCCCTCCTCTATCTTCCTGCGCACGTGGGCCGGTTCGATCTCCGGGCTCCTCTCGAGTATCGTGTCGAGAGAGCCGAAATCCCGCAGGAGCTTAAGCGCCGTCTTCTCGCCTATCCCCTTAACGCCGGGGATATTGTCAACGCTGTCCCCCATCAGGGCAAGCAGATCGACGACCTGGCCCGGACGGAGTCCGTATTTCTCCGCGACCATGTCGGGGCCCGCCAGATCGGCAAGATTGGTCCCCTTGCCGGGACGGATGATCCTGACCCGGTCGGAGAGGAGCTGGAAGAGGTCCTTGTCACCCGACACTATCCTCACGTCCATACCGCTCGCCTCGGCCTCACCGGCCAGAGTGGCTATAATGTCGTCCGCCTCGTAACCAGGCTTGACGATCACCGGTATCCCCATCGCCTCGAGCATCTCGACGATGACGGGGAACTGGGGAGACAGATCGTCGGGCATCTCCTCCCTGTTCGCTTTGTAGTCGGAGAATTCCCTGTGGCGGGCGGTCTCCTCCTCGCTGTCGAAAACGCACGCAAGCATCTCCGGATCGTAGCGTTCGATCAGCTGCAGAACCGTCCGCAGGAAACCGTATACGGCGCTGGTGTTCTCCCCCCGCGCGTTCGTCAGCGGATTTCTTATGAACGCGTAATACGACCTGTAGGCGATGGCGTGCCCGTCGATCAGGAATAGTGCCATCACGGCCCTCCGTCTTCAGATGTCATAATACAGTCCTCTTGCGCCTAAATACCGTTCGACCGGTCCCGGAACGAGGTAGCTGATCGTCCGTCCCTCCCTGACGCGGCTCCTTATCTCACTCGAGGAG
>JAUWMD010000006.1 GCA_030613345.1 Candidatus Krumholzibacteriota bacterium | reverse complement strand
CTCCTCCTTATCGAATCGGCAAGGGCGTCCTCCCAGCCCGCTTTGCCGATCTCGGCTGCGTACAAGGCCTGGAGCGCGATCTCCCGCGCCTTTCTCCTCCTGCTCATCGGCCTCCGATCTCTTTCCAGAGGCTGACCATCTCGAGGGCGGAAAGCGCCGCCTGCCAGCCCTTGTTGCCGGCCTTGCCGCCCGCGCGCTCGAGCGCCTGCTCCTGCGTATCGGCCGTTATGATGCCGAAGGTGACCGGCTTGCCGGTACCGACCCCGATCGCCGATATGTCCTTGACGACCTGGCTGGACAGTACGTCGAAATGAGGCGTGTCTCCCCTGATCAGTGCTCCGACGCATATTACAGCGTCGATCTGGGTGGCTGCGACCTGTCCGACCGCCTGCGGGATCTCGAACGATCCCGGCACCCTGTAGAGGGTGATATCATCGGCCGGGACTCCGTGGCGCTCGAGACAGTCGAGGGCGCCCCCGATCAGGCTCTCGGTCACGAGCTCGTTGAACCTCCCCGCCACGATGGCAAACTTCATCCCGGTCCCTATGAGTTTTCCTGTCCTCTCAACAGCCATCCTTCTCTCCTTTCGCATTGGAATCGCAATGGCAGCCGCAGCCTTTCTCATCGTGATCCCGGACCTCCTCCTGCAGCTCTCCGAAAAGGTGTCCGAGCTTGTCCCTCTTTGTCGAGAGATATCTCAAGTTACAACTGTTCGGCACGACCTCGATCGGTATCCTCGCAACGACTTGGAGTCCATAGGCCTTCAGGCCGATTATCTTTCTCGGATTGTTCGTGAGCAGCCTGATCTCGTGCAGGCCCAGATCGGCAAGGATCTGGGCCCCTATGCCGTAGTCGCGCAGGTCGGCGGGGAAGCCGAGCTCCTCGTTCGCCTCGACGGTGTCCCTCCCCTTGTCCTGCAGGGCGTAGGCCCTGACCTTGTTGACGAGCCCTATCCCCCTGCCCTCCTGCTGGATGTAAAGAAAGACCCCCGAGCCCTCCTCGCAGATCATCTCGAGGGCTTTGGAGAGCTGGTCGCCGCAGTCGCACCTGCGCGAACCGAAGACGTCGCCGGTGAGGCACTGGGAGTGGACGCGCACGAGGGCGCTCTTGTCCTTCCACGGCTCCCCCTTGATCAGCGCGACACTTTCCGAACCGTCGACCGTCCCCTCGTACGCGATCAGCCGGAAATCCCCGAACCTCGTCGGCAGATCGGCCTCGGCCTCCCGCCTGACGAGTTTCTCATTCCTGCGCCTGTACTCTATCAGATCGAATACCGTTATCATCTTCAGGCCCCACTGCCCCGCGAGGGCGGTGAGCTCGGAAGCCCTGGCCATCGTGCCGTCCTCAGCGAGGATCTCGCAGAGCACGCCGGCCGGGCTCAGCTCCGCCAGCCTCGACAGGTCGACCGCCGCTTCGGTATGACCGGCCCTCCTCAGAACGCCTCCACGCGCGGCCCGCAGGGGGAATATATGACCCGGGCGGGCGAGGTCCTCCGGTTTCGTGCCCTCGTCGACGAGGGCACGTATCGTCGTCGCCCTGTCAAATGCCGATATCCCGGTCGTCGTCCCTTGCACCGCGTCGACCGAGATCGTGAACGGAGTGTTCATCTTGGCCGTGTTCTCCTGTACCATCATGCCGAGCTGGAGCTCGTCGAGCCTCTCTCCCGTCAGTGCGACGCAGATAAGGCCCCTTGCGTGCCTCGCCATGAAATTGACCGCCTCGGCGTTCACCTTCTCCGCTGCCATTATGATGTCGCCCTCGTTCTCACGGGTCTCGTCGTCGACGACGACGATCATCTTTCCCGCCTTTATATCATCGAGGGCCTCTTTGATCGTGCTGATCTCGCCTGTCACTTCACACCTCTCATGACGCGTTTCCGTCAGGCACTTCCGGGCCCGGCGAACTTCTCTGCGTATTTGGCCAGAATGTCCGTTTCTATGTTGACCCTGCTTCCCGGGCTGACCTTCCCGAGGGTCGTCGTTTCCCATGTATGCGGTATGATGAATACCCTGAACCTGCCCCCCGACGGATCGGGGCCTATGGTCAGGCTGACCCCGTCGACTGCTACCGATCCCTTCGGAACGATGTATCTGCCCAGTTCCCGTCCGGCATCGATCTCGATGCCGAGAGGATCGCGAAAGACCCTGACAACCCTGCCGACGCCGTCGATGTGCCCGTTGACGATGTGGCCGCCGATCCTCGCGCCCGCTTCGAGGGCCCGCTCCAGATTGACGGCCGATCCCGCCCTTAGCCGCCCGAGGTTCGTTACGCGCAGCGTCTCGGGAAGGACGTCGCACGAGAAGGTGTCGCCCCCCAGCTCCGCCACCGTCTGGCAGGCGCCGTTGACCGACACGCTGTCTCCGATTGCGAGTCCCTCGAGGGACGAGGCGATCGTGAGCCGGCCGCCCCGGGAGATCCTCCGCATCGTAACAACCTTTGCCGTCGCCTCAATCAATCCCGTGAACATCACCCGGCTCCTTCGTTACCGCCTCGAGATATCCGGATACGTGTTTCCTGTCGTAAACGGTCATCACATCCCCATCGATGACCTCGACGTATGAAAGGCTCAGGTCCCCGCCGACGGCGGGCGGATCTTCGCCGAAGGCCGGAGGCGGATCGTCCTGGTACCATCCCTTCTCGCCGGCGCCGGCTATGACCGGCGCGTGGAAGAGAACGAGCCTGTCGGGAATACCGGCCTTCATCATCGATGTCGCGATACGCGCTCCTCCCTCGACGAGTACCGAAGTGATCCCCCTGTTTGAAAGATCGCGGCGCCACGCGTGGAGATCGAGGCCCCCGTCACCGGGAGGCAGCCGGGTGACCTCCGCTCCGGCCCCCTCGAGTTCCTCGATCCTCGCAGCGTCCGCCGCTTCGGAGCAGCAGAGGATCACCCTTTCCCCCTTCTCGAGCCAGGGATGCCCGGGGGGAAAGGCCAGGGAGGAATCGAAGACGATCCTCACCGGAGGATCGAGCGGCCTGTCGTAGAGACGCCTGTCGAGTGAGGGATCGTCCGCGCGCAGCGTCCCCGATCCTACGGCTACCGCCTCGAGCCTCGCCCTCAGACCGTGGACGCATTCGAGCGAGTCGGAACATGAAATGTACTTCTCGCCGGTGAGCGTGATCCTGCCATCGAGGGTGACGGCAAGCTTGAGCATTACGAACGGGCCGCCGGTCAGTGAACGGTGGATATAGGGCAGGTTGAGCTCGAGGGCTTCCCTCGCCATGACGCCTGTCTCAATCTCGGTGCCGTTTTCTCTCAGCCGCCGTGCCCCCTGCCCGCGGACGCGCTCGTCTGGATCGAATATTCCGAAGATCACACGTGAGATCCCCGCTTCGACGATGGCGTCGGTGCAAGGAGGCGTCCTCCCGTGATGGCAGCAGGGCTCGAGGTTCAGATACAGGTCGGCGCCCCGGGCCGATTCCCCCGCAGCGGCTATAGCCTCGATCTCGGCGTGAGGTTTCCCGGCGCCGGCATGGAACCCCTCGCCGGCGATCTCGCCGCCGGCGACGATCACAGCCCCGACAAGCGGGTTCGGAAAGGTCAGGCCGGTGCCGCGCGAAGCGAGCTCGAGCACCCTCTCCATATAGTGCCGGTCGTCGTTCATCACGCTGACGCGCCTTCCGGTCAAACAGGTTTTCGGGGAATAAGGGGAGAGAGGGAACGCACGGCGCGCGCGCCCCAACAGGTCGTGTCTCGAACTACCTTCTCCCATCCAGACTGTAACTGTCGGCCCCGGAATCTCACCGGATCGGTGGACCTTTCGGCCCATTCGCGGGCTTTCACCGCCGGTGGGGAATCTCACCCCGCCCCGAAGGTTGTCATTCCTTATGAATCTACACGAACCGCTGCCCGGTGTCAAGCATCTGACAGACCGCGGCATGGCCTGCCGTCACACATCGATGAGGGCCGCAACGAACTCGGAGTGGTCGAACGGCTCGAGGTCGTCGGCGCTCTCCCCGACACCGACGAACAGCACCGGGATTCCGAGCTTCTGCTGGATGGGAATAACAGCGCCTCCCTTGGCCGTGCTGTCGAGCTTGGTGAGTATTATGCCCGTCACGGGCAGCAGCTCGGTAAACGCCTCGGCCTGTCGCAGAGAGTTCTGCCCCGAATTGGCGTCGAGAACGAGCCACGCCTCGAGGGCTATACCCTCCATCCGGTCCCTCAGGACCCTGAATATCTTGCCCAGCTCCTCCATCAGGTTGACCTTCGTGTGCAGCCGCCCGGCGGTGTCGACGATCACGACGTCGACGCCATTCGCCTTCGCCGACTGCACCGCGTCGAACGCCACCGCCGCGGGATCCGAGCCCATCTTCTGGCGCACGACCGGCACGCCGGTCCTCTCGCCCCACAACTCGAGCTGGTCTATCGCCGCGGCACGGAAGGTATCGCCCGCGGCGAGCAGCACACTCTTTCCCTCGCCAGTGAACCTGGCGGCGAGCTTGCCGATCGTCGAGGTCTTGCCGACGCCGTTCACGCCGATGATCACGATGACCCTGGGTCTCCCTTCCGGATCAGCAGGCACGGGAACCTCATCGATTATCGAGAGAAGCTCGTCGGCCACCGCCTGCATGTGGTCCCCCGCGCCGCCGGCGCGGATGCTCTCGATTATTCGCTCGGTAGCCTCGACGCCGAGATCGGCGGAGTAGAGTATCGATTCGGCCTCCTCGATCGCTTCCTCGTCGAGCTCGCCCGCCGAAAGCGCCTCGCGCAGGGGGCGCAGAAAGCGCTCCCTCGTCTTCTTCAATCCCCGGAAGATGCTTTTCATCGGCATATTTTTCACTTGTCCCGCAACCGAGGGGGTAACAGCCGCCCCTCATGCCGGATCAACTCGATGATGCTCGGTGGCACGGACGAATCGTCCGGCCAATGCGACTCGCCTGCGGCAGGATTGAGCACCAGAGAGAGGTGCACGTCGTTTGAAACACTGTACAGGGTGCCGGCGATGTGATCTCCGGAGATGTTGTTCGCAGGACGCTCGTTAGTGGGCATCGGTCCCGTTCCCGCGGCCACGTATATCTGAACGTCGAGTGTCATTTGATAGGAAAACGGCAACGGCGCATCGACCGACGTCGATTGCACGCAGTAGTAATCCCACTGGTTATAGGGACCACTGGTGAATTGGGACCTCATCTTCACAGCGTACCATTCGGCATCGGCGACCGCGTCCCAGCTGATATGGACCATATTCGCCGGTTCGTCGGCTGAAGCCTCGACATTGCCGGGCCTCGATCCCGCCACGTCGAGGAGGTGCAGACTTGCACGATGGGCCTCGCGGCGGCAGTACAGCGTCAGCTCCGTAGTCTCACCCGGATAATACGGTATTATCAGTCCCGATGGACACCAGGCGCTGCTCATATTCGATATGATCTGCCGGCCGTCGCCCGCGACCGTATGGGCGATGTCTTTGATGCACCAGTACGAAGAGTTTCCGTCCACGAACGCCGAATCCACTCCGTCGCCGGTGCCGTTTACATCGTAAACCTCTATGTACGCCTTGAATAAATTGCCGTCTGTCGCCACGCTTCCGATCGCGTACAGCGCAGGCGAGGCAGTTTGCTCCGGGCAGCTCGGACAGCTGTCCTCTCCGCAACTCGAGGCGGCCAGTACCAGGAATGCGAGCACGGCCGTCATGATTCCGTTTCGTTTCATTCGAAACTCCCTCCAGGGTTTCATGGCCGAAAGAATTTTGCTCATCCAAACCGCTTATCATCTCAAAGAGTAACATTGAGTGAATTGAACATAATAATCGACGAACTGCTTTCGACAATAACGTGCCGTTTAAATATTGGCAAGGGGCAACCGACAGGAGATGGCGCGATATACAACTGCGTTCTGCGCTTGAAAGAAAGAATCGACTCTGTTAATCTAACGCCATGAAAATAAATGGCTCAATTTCACACGACCGACAAGAGGAAACCCCTGAGGCCAAGGTGCGGTGGTTCCGCTCCCTCCCTATGTCCGAGCGGATGGAGATGCTCTGCTCATTCACCGACTTAGCCCTCACTATTAATCCATCCTTACAGGAGCGGAATCGTGCTAAACCGGTTACAGGACGTATTCAAGTCATTTCAGCAACATGACGTGCTGGCAAACGAGATCACTATCTTTCGTGATCGCGTTCGTCTTGACGTTCAAACGTCTACTCCTGGCATCAAGTTCCAAGACGCATGGCTGCACCGCAAGATAGTATCCTATCACGGCCAGGAGTTCTTCATCCTGTCAAAAGATGATCTCATATCCTCCAAGCGGGCAGCTAGACGAGACGTGGATCTGGAAGATGTCCGACTCCTGGAAACCCCGGAATCCGAAGACGCAGAAAAAAATAATGGATGATGATTCTGAATAACCGTGTTTCGACCACTCAAAACGCCGTGCTTTATGGTCAGCTTCGCTTTTCGACCGGGAAAAAAGGGAAACGCACTTGCGTCTCCCTTTCCTTCAGGATCGATCGTATCCACAAGCCGACTTACAGATTTACCGCCAGAATTCGTGATTTGATTCGGGCTGGATACTTCTCTTTATCACTAAAGATCTAGTTGGACGATACCGGCGCTGCGGCGGGCTCTTTCTTCGGTGCGGCCGGCCGCCGCCTGGCGAGCAGGTCCTCGATCTCGGTCAGGTCGACAGAGACGATCCTCGAGATGCCCTTCTCCTCCATCGTCACTCCGAAGAGCTGGTCGGCAGCCTCCATCGTGCGCTTGTTGTGCGTGATGATGATGAACTGCGTTTCCTCGGAGAACTTCTCCAGCATCCTTACGAACCTCTGGATGTTCGCATCGTCGAGAGGAGCGTCGACCTCGTCGAAGATGCAGAATGGGCTGGGCTTGGCCTTGTAGAGTGCGAACAGCAGGGCGAGCGCCGTCAGCGCGCGCTCACCACCGGACAGCAGCGAGATGTCCTGGACCCTCTTGCCCTTGGGCCTGGCCTTGATGATGATATCCGCCTCGAGGGGATCACTTCCCTCACCGAGATGGAGTTCGGCCTCACCACCCTCGAACAGGACCACGAATATCTCCGAGAAATATCCCTTCACCGCGGTGAATGTCTCGAGGAACATCTTTCTCGCGCGCCTGTTTATCTTCCTTATCGCCTCGTCGAGCTCTTCCCTTGCCTTTACCAGGTCCTCCTTCTGGGAGGTGAGGAAGTCGAATCGCTGCTTCTTCTCGTCATATTCCTCGATGGCTGCGAGGTTGACGGGGCCGAGGCTCTCGAGCTTACGCTTCTCCCCCTCGAGCATCTCCTTCGTAATCAGGCGGTCTTCTTCCGTCAGAGGGATCTCAACTCCCTCGACATAGCAGCCGAGGTTCTCTTCGTAGAGTTCCATCCCGCGATCGACAAGGTCCTTCATATGCGTATCGATCGACGACAGGTTCACACGCAGGTCGTTGATCTTCTCGAAGATCGCCTCGCGCTCGGCCTTGCTCTCCTTCAGCTTGCCCTCGATCCCGCCGATCAGTTCGCGCTTTTCCTCGAGCAGGTCGTGCATCCGGCCTATCTCTTCCTCGTGTGAACTTTCCTCATCGAGGAACGTCTTGACCACCACCCTCTCTTCCCCGATCGATCGTTCGAGCCGCGCCGTCTCCTCCTTCGCCGAACTGATCTCGACGCTTCTCTGCTCGATGATCGCCCGGAACTGTTTCTCCATCTCGCCGAGCCCGCGCAGCTCCTCGTTCTGCCTGTCGAGCGTCCCCTGGAGGGACGCGAGCCTGACCTTTCTCGAGGTAAGCCCGGCGTCGAGCTCCTCCCTGTTCTTCCTCAAGCCGGAGAGTTCCGATTCAAGCCTCTCGGAATCGGAGATGTCTCCCGAGTCCCGCTGCATCGCAAGGGCAAGCCTGGCCTCCTCGAGCTTCGAGAGCGTCTCGGCCCGGCCGTTCTCCAGCTCGTCGAGGGACTTCATCATCATCGAGGCCTTCTCTTTCCCCATGATGTACTCGCGCTCGACCTCCTGGAAGGCCTCTCGTCTCAGTCCGAGCTCCTCGCGGGCGCGGGTGGAGAGCCGCGCGATCTCCTCGATCCTCTCCTTTAAAGATTCCTTCTCGCTCCGCAGCGATCCGCCTTCCTTCTCGAGGCCGGCGATCTCCTTCTCGAGAGAACGGATCTTTCCGGCGAGCTTCTTGATCTCCCCGGTCCTGCCGAATATCGATACCTCTTCGCCGGGCGACCCGGAAAAGTAGATCCCCCTACCCCTCGAATAATAGATCCCCGACAGGGAAACAGCGCCCCCTGCTCCTCCCCACCCGGATGTGATGAAGCCGAGCGCGTTCTCTATCGTGTCGAAGAGAAAGATCCCGTCGAGAAGCTGGTCGACCGCCCTTCTTGCCTCGGCGGGCGTATCGACGAACGCTGCGATGGCACCGAGCATCCCGTCCGCCTTCGGCGCCGGCTTGCTGGAAGCGTTCCAGCCCGGATCGTCGGCGAGGAATCTCGCCCCGCCGAGTTTTTCTTCGGAGAGCTCCCTGACGAGATCGACAGCACCGGGTATGCTGTCGATCACGACTCCGTCCATCAGCCCGCCCAGGACCGCCTCGAGCGCCCTGCGGTATTCCTTTTTCGTCCCTATCATCTCCGCGAGAGGCCCCCTCACGCGCGAGTCGCCCTTCTTGAGAACATGCCTCGCGCCTCCGGGGAATCCCTCGAAGTCTTCTTTCATCCTCGTGTAGAGCTCATGCCTGCTCTCCATAGCGGCGTGCGACGCCCTCTTCCCCGCAACGGCCGATGAGTTCGTGCCGATCTTGCTCTCGACAGCCTCCAGTCTCGCCGACCTTTCGGCGTTCTCGTTTTCGAGCGAGGAAAGCACCCGCTGCGCATCGCTGAGCGACCCCTCGCGCGCTTCGCGTTCGCCGGAGAGCTCCGCAGTCTCCGACTCGAGGGAGACGATCCGCCCGCGCATCTTATCCAACCTCTCGTCGAGTTCGGCAAGGATCTTCTCGTAATGCTCGACCGTGTTTTCCACGCGCGCCTGGTCCTGGATGAAGTCGAGCTGGGTCTGCTTCAGGTCGATGAGCTCTCCCTGGATGCGCTCTATCTTCACCGAGACTTCCTCGAACAGACCACCGAGCTTCCTGATCTCTTCCTGTTCCGAGGAGATCGATTCGCCGGTCACCGCCACCTCGGTCCTCACTCCTTCGATCCTTTCGGCGATCCGCTCGAGGCGCGTCCCGGCTTCCTCGATCTCTCGACCCGCACGCTCGATAAGCCGCTCCGCCTCGCCCTTGCGCTCGCTGAACTGGATGATCTTCTCTTCGGCTCCCTGGATCTTTCTCCTCACCTCGTAACGCCTGTTCTGCAGGTCGGTGTTCTTTTTCTCCAACTCGACGAGAAGCAGTTTTTCCTCCTCGACCTTCATCTCGCGTTCCTCGAGCGACACGTCGTCGCGCTCGGTCAGTTCCCGGCTCCCCGCCAGCTCCTTCTCGGCTTCCCGTTTTTTCCCGAGCAGATCCGAGAGGTTCCTGCGCAGATGAACAAGACCATAAGAGCGGATCCTCTCGCTGATAGTCCGGTACCGCTTCGTCTTGCCTACCTGGTACTTCAGGGAGCGTACGTTCCTGCCGAGCTCTTCCAGGATGTCGTCGAGCCTCAGAAGATCGTTCGCGGTAAGTTTGAGCTTTCTCCCGGCCTCCTCGCGCCTCATCCTGTACTTCACAATACCGGCCGCTTCCTCGAACATATTCCTTCGCTCACCGTGCGCGTCGTTGAGGACGTACTCGACCATTTCCTGCTCGATGACCGAGTAGGAATGGCTGCCCGTCCCCGTGTCGGCAAAGAGTTCCCTGATGTCTTTCAGCCTGCAGGGGGACTTGTTTATGAAATACTCGCTTATTCCCGACCTGTAGACCTTCCTCGTGATCGTGATCTCGGAATAGTCGATCGGGAAGGCGCCCCTCTCGTTGCTCACCGTCATGTTGACGAGGGCGAAGCCGGTGGGCTTGTGTACCTCGGTACCGTTGAAGATGACATTCTCCATCTTCGTGCTTCGAAGCTGCCTGGCGCTCTGCTCCCCGAGCACCCACCTGACGGCGTCGACGATATTCGTCTTCCCGCATCCGTTCGGGCCGAGGATGCATGTAATGCCGCTCTTCAGGTCAAGGGTAACGGGATTCATGAACGATTTGAATCCAACGAGCTCCAGTCTGGAAAGACTCACCTTACAGCACCTCCGCGCTCAATGGCGTACATCAGTTGTTTGAATCCTTCAGTGTCACGACTCTCGCGTAACCTATCCGGGAAAGGTCGAGAAGCTGCAGTCTTATCGCAGCGGCTTCCTCCCGAGTCCGGTACTCTCCGACGTAGACCCGGTACCATGCCCGTCCGCTCACCTCTGTCGCGATGACGACGGCGTCATACCCTTTCTTCTCGAGGTAGTCCGTCTCATTTCCGGCCCTGCCTGTCTCCCTGAACGACGCAACGTGGACGGCAAAGTACGAGCCTTCCGGGGCCGTCGTAACGGCCCGAGGTTCCGGGCTCGACAGAGCCTGACCGGTCCCGGCTTCCTTCTCCCCGGTATCTACGCCTGTCTCTTCCTCCACGGCGTAAGGGATAACCTCATCCTGGCTACGGTCCTTCATCTCCTTGACGTCTCGCTGCTTCTGCACGAGCTCGGCGGTCTTGCTCTCGCCTTCCTTGTCGCTGATCGACTTGTGGATCATGAACCACCAGGCGAGAAAAACCACGACGACGATTACAACAACCGAAGTGACGAGACGGGGGAGATTCATCCCTCCGCTCTCCATTTTCCCGTCGCTCTCGAGATCGGCCGTCTTTTCTATCGCTGCCGCTTCATACTGCTCTTCCCGTCGGCCTTCTTCTTCGTCCTCATCCGTCTCTTTTCCCCGCTCATCCCCGAGCCCGGCCCCCTGTATGAACGGCGCCTCTTCCTGAGAGGGAACCTCTCCATCCTCTCCGAAACAGATCAGATCTACCGGCGGGAGATCGGACCCGAGATCTCCGAGGTTCTTCTGGAGCTGGCCCTCCGGCATCTCCTCGAGCCTGCATGAGAGAAAGATGGAATCGACGAGCGAAGCGAACGGATTGACCGTCCCGTCATCCGTATAAAGCGTCGAGCAGTATATGATCACATCGTGGCTGTGACTGAGAAAATCCCTCACCTTGGTGAATTCCTTCTTCGCGAAGGGGATCGTGCGCGACACGGGGAATGAGCCGGGCCCGACGACGATCACGCCGTCGATACCTGTCGACCGAGCAACGGTCTTCAGCGAACTCCCGTAGAGAAGCAGGTCGAGAAAACCGTGATCCTCGGTGTTCTCAACGAGGCCGCTCAGCCCGGGAGAGAGGAAATCGCAGTCCACGATCAGCACGTCCTTTCCGTGCTTCGCGAGGATATGGGCTATCTGGAGTACCGAGAAATCCCTCGACAGCCTGTTCTCTCCCACGGACAGCGCAAGGATCGATCGACTCCCTTCCTCGGTGAGTCTCCCCTCGATCCTCGCTCCGAGCTCGATGAAGCGTTCCAGCTCACGGGCCGATGAAAAATCGCCTGATGACATGAACGCTCTTATGCTCTCCTCGCCGAGCAGTATCGAGAACCCGCCCTCGACAGGATCGCCCCTTCGTCCTTCGGAGGACGCTCCGCGTTCTTCATCGCCCATGTGAATCACTCCCTCTCTTTCACATTCCTCATCGCTGCAGCGAGGTTTTCGATAAGCATTTCTTCTTCATCGGCATGGACCGTCCTGAAGTCCACGAATACCGAGTCGCCGCGGATCCTTACCAGCACCGGTGGATCGAGCCTTCTGAGCTCCCGTTCGAGCCGCTGGGACCCTCCGGCTGTGAGAGTAATCTGCAAAAGCGCCGTCCGCAAGGGATTAATGGGAAAGCTGCCCCCGCCGATCGACGTCTCTCCTTCGATCACCTCGATCCCGAATCCGTTGTGCGCCTCTCCTTCAAGTTTCTTCGCCGCGCCGCGCGTGCGGGCAACAAGCGCGCCCTGGTCTTCCAGTATCATCCTCAGCGCCGGGATGCGGTCGAACTCCCCGTTCCAGTAGTGTACGAGGACCTGTTCGAGCCCGGCCAGCGTCATCTTATCGATGCGAAGCGCCCTCGACATATGATTATCCCGCATCTTCCCGACGAGATCCGTCTCGCCGAGGAGTATCCCCGCCTGCGGGCCACCGAGCACCTTGTCAGCGCTGAACGAAACGATATCGACGCCTGTATCAAGCACTGGAAGGATGCTCTCCTCTCCCTCTAATCCCTCGCTCTCGACCGGATAGAGGATACCGCTCCCCTGATCGTACATGACGGGGATATTTCTTTTCTTTCCAAGTTCCGCCAATGCGGCAAGCAGCACCTCATCGGTATATCCGACTACTCTGTAGTTGCTCGTATGCACCTTCAGGAGAAGAGTGGCCCCCTCGTCGATCGCCCTCTCATAATCCCCGAGATGGGTCCTGTTTGTCGTCCCGACCTCGATGACCCTCCCGGCGGCGCGGGCCAGGATCTCGGGAAGCCTGAAGCTTCCTCCTATCTCGACGAGCTCCCCGCGAGAAACGGCTACCGCGCCGTCGCGGGCGAACGTATCGACCGCGAGCAGGACGGCTGCCGCGTTGTTGTTCACGACGAGGGCCCCTCCACATCCCGTGATGGCACGAAGCAGAGCGGTGACCCTCCTCGACCGGTCCGTCCTCGAGCCGCTTTCGATATCCATCTCCAGATCGGTGTACCCGGAGGCGGCGACAAGTACCGCCGATACCGTCGCGGAGTCCAGCACTGCCCTGCCGAGGTTGGTATGGAGGATGACGCCTGTTGCGTTTATCACGCGGCGCTGCCTGTCGGAGACCATCGATTCGATATCCCGCGCGGCCGCACCGGCGATGCTCTCGAGGATCAGAGCGGAATCGACTCCGGCTTCGATCCCGCCGCTGACGATTCCTTCCCTGTACGACTCTATCCTGCCCCTGACGATACGGGTTATCCCGCGCCGCGACATCATGTTGATGCGCGGGGCGATCCTCTCGTCCTCGAGGACCCGTTCGACAGAGGGTAACTTCTTCAGAGAAGCCTTCCTGTCCATTCCACACCTGCCCGTTCTCCTGTTAAACCTGTCATTTTCTACCATATGTTGTGGTACCCGTCAACTGTTTTAACAATATATTGTAAGCGGGTTTGTCGGTTTTCTTTACTCCCCCCTGTCAGGTCGATGTGAGCTCAGGGCCGCGATCCGGCGAAACTCCGCTTAATTTGCCGCTTGATGCCTGAGGGGCTATCTGATACACAACAAATGTAAGGAGTTACGGAGCCCTGGGAGGAATCTATGAGACGCAGGACCATTACCATCTCCATATCGATGCTGCTGACGGCTGCCCTTATGGCGGGCTGCGGCGGAAAGAGGACGGTGTACGACTCTCTCTATGCCGAGCTTTCCGAGGACCTTTCCGCTTCCGATCCCTCGGTCCTCTCGGGGCGCAGGATCGTGATCGATCCCGGCCACGGCGGAGAGTACGACGGCGCGATGGGAGCCGACAGCCTCAGCGAGGCCGATGTCAACCTCGGCGTCGCCCTCTACCTGTGGGGGCTGCTCAGGGAAGCAGGCACAGAGGTCCACATGACCAGGTCGGCCGACAGAGACTTTCTGCCTGAAGGCGCGGCGGCATCCGGGACCGGTCTCGCCGCCCTGCTCAGGGATGACCTTGCCGCCCGGATCGAGAAGGCGAACGAATTCGATCCGGAGGTCTTCGTCTCGATCCACCACAACTCGAACATTGCCCTGGACCGCGAGAGAAACGCCGTTGAGATCTATTACAAGGGTTCCGACCACGGCGCATCCCTCGAACTCGCAACCGATATACATACACATCTGGCGAGAAACCTCGGTATTACCACTACCACCATCAAACCTGGAAATTACTACGTGCTGCGCAACTCGAAGGCGGGGGCCGCGGTACTGGGTGAGGCCAGCTACATCTCGAATGCCGCCGTCGAGGACAAATTGAAGCTCTCGGCAAAGCAGAAGCTCGAGGCCGAGGCGTACTACCTCGGCCTTATAGAGTATTTCTCCAGGGGCGTCCCGGTTATCGCCATGACGGAACCTGAAGCGGACACTCTCACCGCTCCCGGAAAGCTCGAATTCACTATCGTGCCCGGCGCGGGCATCCCGGTCGATCCCGCCTCGCCCGAGGCAAGTATCGACGGCAGAAGGATCGATTGCTTCCAGCCGGAAGACGGCGGAAATCCCTTCTGCATCATGCCCTCCTCGATACCGAACGGAACCTTCACGATCTCCTTCTCGGCGAGGAGTATGAGTGGAGCTACCGCTACGTACGGCCCGAAGAAGATGCTGCTCGACCGCCCTGCGAGGTTTTTCCTTCCTATGGCCCCGCTCCAGATGGATGACGGACAAAAGATGCTCAGGGTACTCGTGCTCGATTCGGGGGGCAGGCCCGTCGTCGACGGAAAGATTGTGACGATGAGGGCTTCGACCGGGAAACGAGACAGCATTGCCCGGACGAGAAAAGGTGTGGTCTCGTTCATCCGCCTCAGCGCCGGTGGAACGCACATCGTCTCTTCCGGTCGATCCGTCGATACACTTGCCTTCCATGCCGCCGGACCGGAGACCGAGGTGCTCGCTATAGCCGTTGACGGCCTGACCGGCAGGCCGGTTCAGCGAGCCGTCCTCCGCTTCGCGGATGGAAAGACGGTGGCGGGAGACCGGAAGGGCGCGATCAGATCGGCGGCGGTTGACAATGCAGGAGCTGTTATCTACGCTTCGGGATACAATCCGACGCCCCTCGAACACATGGTCGAGGGCGGAAAGGTCCCGGTCACGAGGATGACCCCGGTCTTCGGCGGGGTGATGCACGGAAAGAGGATCGTCATCGATCCCGCCGGCGGCGGGACGGACGACGCGGGCAGAGGAGCCGGAGCGTTGCGCGGCGCTACTGTCAACATGCGCCTGGCGAGGGAGCTCGAAAACAGACTCACGGAGGCCGGTGCCTCGGTGCTGGTAACGAGAAACGGAGAGGAGCATCTGTCGGACGAGCAGCGGATATTCAGGGTGAACAGATTCGGAGCCGACCTGGCAATCAGCGTGAGATTCGGCGGCGCGATGGAACCTGGGAGCAGATGCCTCGTCTACCACTATCCCGGCAGTGTCGCGGGAACGGCCGCCGCCGACAGCCTCGCATCGGGTCTCGCGGGGACACCGCCGTGTGAAGCGACGGGAGTCGTCGAATCGGCCGAGCTCTTCATTCAGCAGACGAACTGTCCGGCTGTCGTGATCTCGGGTGGATCCCTTTCCGACGCCGACACGGAGAACATCCTCGGATCATTTCGCTGGACCGGGCTCGAAGCGGATGCGATATTTCGGTCACTACTGGGATACTTCAGCGCGGAAGACTGATCTTCCGGAAATCGTGCACTCCGTGCCCGTCCTTGACCTTCTTCCCCGCCATTGCGATTTTTACCGGGAACGGCCATGCCTGAGAAAATAAAGGAATACGACCGCCGGTGGAGAAAGAGGATAGTCTACCTCCTGCCCGTCTCCTTGCTTCTCATCGTTATACTCGCGATAAGCCTCGAGAAGTCGAAGGTGGTCGACAGGATATTCAGTGTGGGATACGAGGGCCCGATACAGATCCTTCCCGAGATCACGATCCTCGACGACTCGGGGATCGAGGCCGAGGTGTTCGAAAAGGAGAGGCATGACATGGTCGCGCGCGATGTGGAGGTATACAGCGAGGAGATAGAGGACGAGCACGACGATGCGGAGACTTCACTCTCCCCCAAAGAGGACCCCGAAGAGCCTATATACGACGACTTCGAGGGGTCCGACGCGATCCGCACATACGAGTCTCACGCCCCAGTCCCGTACCGGGAAGACTACGTCATAAAGAAGATGATCGAGCCGATCTATCCGCCCGAGGCGATGATCCGCGGTCACGAGGGGTACGTCCTCGTCGAGGTCTACGTCAACAACAGGGGATTCGTGCAGGAGGCCTGGGTCAGTAAGGTCAAGGGGGACAAGAGTTTCGAGGCTGCCACCCTCGACGCCGTAAAGCAGTTCGAATTCAGGCCGATAATGGACAGGGGAAAGCCGGTATCGTTCTGGCTGAGTTTTCTGGTAAGGTTCGAGCTGAAATAGCCCGGTCAGTGGCCCGAAGAGGAAACGGTCACGTACTCCTCGATCCTCTCATTTCTCACGATGTTGAACCTGATCCCATCGCCGGACATCAGGTCGACGAAGTTGTGCCGCCTGTTGCTGAGCATCCGTTCCATCTCGTCGCGCAGAGGCGATCCGGAAGCCGACGCCGACGCCATCGCTTCCATCGTCTTTCTCACGCCATCATATCCCCCCGTGACAAACCTGTTGACGTCCCTTCCCTCGTACCCCGTCAGCGCCGCTGCTGCGAGGTATCTCTCCTCGCTCGAATTCGAGACGTCCTCCGAGGGAAACACCGCTCCCTCCATATCACGGCCCGCCATCCTGAGGAGCTTTCTGGAGTTCCATGACGAGGTGCCGAGAAGCTGGGCGCCGAACTCGTAGAAGGAGAGCTGCGGCAGGATCAGGACGAGATCCTCCGTGTCGGAAGGAATGAAGAGCGCCTCCGGAGCGGCCTTTCTGATCCGTTCTATATTCAGCTTGAAATCGGTGCTGCCCTGCTCGTAGAAATCCTCCACGCAGAAAGTCCCGCCGAGTCCTTCGACCTCCCGTCTGAAGAGCTCGGCCAGGGAACGCCATCTCTGAGAGTCCTCGGCCATGAAAGCGATCCGCCGGAGTCCCATCTCCAGGCAGGCCACTCTTGCAAGGGCGGCGATCTCCATCTCGTAGTCCTGCGACCCCTGAAATATGTATTCGCCTATCCCGGCGATCCCCTCCTCCGATGCCACGGGTGAATAGAGCACCATCCCCGCATGCTGTGCCGTCTGCGCCGCAGCGATCGTCGTCGAGCTGAGTACGCCCCCCACGATAGCATCGACGCTCTCATCCTCGATCAGTACGAGAGCAGACTTCCTCGCGTCCAGGGCGTTCGATCGCGTATCTCCGACAACCAGCTCCACGCCGGTCACCCCATATTCACGCGCCTCGCGGATTGCCACCGCAGCCCCGCGCAGGAATTCCTTTCCAAGCGGTGCGAATCTGCCGGTCAGCGGGCAGATGAGACCTATCGAACCCGATGCCTCGCCGGCGCCCGCATCCCTCGGCCTTACCGCGGCGGGCGTGACTGCCCTGCCCGGAACAGGCGCGATTGCCATCTCCATTGTGTCGAGCTCCGCGATGTGCAACCGGATCTCCCTCACCGATGTGGTATCTCCCTCTGCCTCGGCTATCAGAAGGGAACCTTCCCAGACAAGCTCGATCCCTGGAGATACCGGAAAAGCTTCCTCGAGATCGGCAAGCTGACGGGGCGAGAGGAGTGGGACCAGCTGCGACAGGCCCTTCCTGGCCTGCCCGCTGACGGAGGGATCGAGGGCCATGGCCGTCATCAGCCGTCCGGCCGCGTCGGGAAACCTCCCCTTGTCCCTGTCAATCCCCGCCAGGAGGATGTTCGCCTCGGCCGCGGTCACGGCTCCGGCATCGGGTGAGGCGAGGGGCGCCAGGATCTCCGATGCCTCCTCGAGGAATCCGAGCTCGATACTGGCCTTTCCAGTCTCGAGTCTCACCTCGCCGGCGGCATCCGAGTCGGGATACGTTTCGAGAAAACGCTTTCCGGTCCTTCGAACGGCGCGGTCGTCGCCGTTCGTGACATACGCCCGCAGCTCTTCCAGCTGCTCGTCGTGTATCTGTCGGGGGAATGATTCCGTCTCGACCGGCGCCTTTTTCGTGACGCACGATACGAGGATCAGCAGGAGCAGTACCGGTATGAGTATCCTTGTCTTCATCGCTCTCAAAACTTTCCTTCCCTGCCCTTTCAGATCCCCTCGAGCTCCCCGGGATCGATCTCCTCGAGGCCTTCGCCGCCGCTGTCGCCGTCGGCCTTCCCGATCCGCAGGATTTTCTTGTATTTCTCGAACAGCTCTTCCTCGACACGGATCACCGATCCCGATCTCAGGGCCAGTGCTATCGCGTCACTCGGACGCGCATCGATGTAAAACAGCTCCTCGCCCCGGCCGAGTACGATCCTCGCGAAATAGGTGTCCTCGTGGATGCCGGTTATCTCGATCCCCCTCACCTCGCCTCCCAGCTCCTCTACGACGAGCTTTAGTAGATCGTGCGTCATCGGTCGCTCGAACGTCTTCCCCGCCAGGACCATGTATATGGCAGTGGCCTCCGCGGCACCGATCCAGATCGGCAGGACTTCCTCGCCCGCTTCCGACCTGATCAGGACCACGGGGAATTCCCTCTCACGGTCGAGGGCGATCCCGCTGACATATACATCTTTCATAATCATGATGTCAGTCCTTCCCGTCCCCACCTTCCTCCATCCGCTCCTTTATGTCATCGACCGACTCGAATTTCGGGTGAGATTTATTGAGGTTCTCTATCATCCACTCCGCCGACTCGGCTACTTCCGAATCGGGGTACTTCTTGAGCAGCTCTTTGAATACCCTTCTCGCCTGCACGAGATTCATGACCTCCTCGGCATACACGAAACCGATCATGAAGAGCGCCTGCGGTGCGTACTTGTGATCGGGATACTTGTTCACGAGATTCCTGTAGTACTGGATCCTCGTGTAATTGGCATCCTCTTCCTGGGCGATCTCCCACAGCTCCTCGGGAGTCCGCGTCGTCTCGATGATATCTTCCCTGACGAAGTTGACGGGCTTATACTTTTCCCTCAGTCTGACGAGCTCCCGATCGATGTTGGCCTTGGCCCTTTCGTTGCGGAGCTGGTCGAAGATATTAATTCTGACCTCTGACAGGGGCTTGATGTTCTCCGGCTTCTTGTCGTTGATCTTGACGAGCGAATATCCCTTTTCCGTGACGATGATGTCGCTCACCTCGCTGATCTCGAGATGTCTCACCTGATCGGAGAACTCCTTCGACTCCCCGTAGAACTTGACGTATCCACCGGGATTGAAATACCCGAGATCGCCGTTGTTGATAGAGGTCGTAGGGTCCTCACTCTCGTATTTAGCGATCTTGTTGAACTTCTCGCCGTCGTCGATACGCTTCTTCCATTCGACGACCTTCATGCTGTCCTTGGAGATGGCGTGCTGGGCCTTGATGATCGCCCTGTTCATGAACTCTTCCCAGTGGTCGTTGTAATACTTCTCGATCTCCTCGTCGGTCACTTCGACCTTCTGTCTGATCATCATGTCGAAATAGGAGGCGATCAGGATGTTCTTTTCCGCCTGCCTGATCTTCTCCTTCACCTCTTCGTCGTACCTGAGATCAGAATCCACGGCCGCGATGTAGAGGAGCTCCTCGTCAATCATGGCGTCCACGAATTTCGCGCGGCCTTCCCTGCCCTTGTAACGTGACTTGACCTGCGGGGCCATCGACTCGAACTTGTCATCGATCTCCTTTGTAGTCATCTTCGAATCGCCTACCCTCGCGTCCAGGCCCTGGTTGACCTCGAGCTTATCGTCCTTCTCGGAGCAGGAAACCAGGACCGCTGCGATCACCATCGCCATCGCCGCGAAAGTCATGATTCTCTTCGACATCTGTTCCTCCTTAGTTCGGCAGACCTTACGGGTGCTTTTTCCCTTCCTTTTCTTCCAGTCTATCCAGGATCTCGCGGACCCTCTGGCTTTCGCCCTTTCTGCAGACGAGGACCCGCCCACCGCTGACCGCCACGATGACGTCATCGACGCCTATCGTCGCGGTAAAGCCGTCGGGATTGTAAATGATGTTGCCTTTCGAATCGACTAGTTCCATCTCTCCCGCCCTGGCATTGCCGGCGGCGTCCTTCGGCAGGATCTCTTCCAGAGCATCCCACGAGCCGACGTCGCTCCACCCGAAGGAGACGGGCACGACGACCACATTACCGGCCTTCTCCAGGATTCCGAAGTCAACCGAGATGGACGGCATAAAACCGTATTGTTCCTCGGCAACTTCGTTGAGACAGCCATCCACCGCGGCGGTTTCCAGCTTTTGCAGGAGTTTGCTGCCCTCCGGAAGAAACCTGTCCCACGCCTCGATAAAGACCGACGGCCTCCAGACGAAGATCCCGCTGTTCCAGTAATAGTTCCCGCTTTCCAGATAGCGCCGGGCCGTCTCAAGATCGGGTTTTTCATGGAATCCCTTCACTTCAACGTGAATGGAGGCTCCCCCGTCAGGAGCCGGACCTGAAGTCTCAATATATCCGTATCCTGTAGCAGGAGCTGCAGGTTCGATTCCGAATGTTACGAGGACATCCCTGCTTTGCGCCGCAACCGCCGCAATATGCACGGCCGATTCGAATCCTGCCTCATCGGTAATCAGATGATCGGAAGGACAGCACAGGACCGTGTCGGCGGTACCCCGCGCGCGTACCATGATCGCGGCAGCGGCGAGCGACGGAGCGGTATTGCGGGAGGCAGGTTCGGCGAACAGATTTTCGACGGGGAGTTCCGGGAGGTCCCGCCTGACCGCGTCGACCTGATCGGCCGCCGTCAGCAGGAGTATCCGTTCCGCCGGGAGAAATGAGCGCATACGCTTCCACGTGAGGGAAAGCATGCTGCCCTCTCCCGTGATATCGAGGAACTGCTTCGGCTTCTCGACCGTACTGGCCGGCCAGAACCTCTTTCCTTTTCCTCCTGCGAGAATCGCTGCGTACAAGGGCTACCCCCTGTTCACCGCCCGGTCGATGGGTGCGTCACGCCCGGTCATCAGGCGCCTTGATCAGAGTACAGTCCGGAAACGTCTATGTGGTCGGCCAGCGCGTCGGCGAAGGCCTTGCGTATTTCCTCGAGAGATTCCCTGTCGGCCGCCTCGAATCTGAGAACAAGCACGGGCTGTGTATTCGAGGCCCTGAGCAACCCCCAGCCCTTCTCGAAATCGACCCTGGCGCCGTCGATATCGTTTACCTCGTTAGTTTTTCTGAAATGCTCGGTGACCTGCCTGACTACGTCGAACTTCCTCTCGTCCTCGCACTCGACCCTTATCTCGGGTGTGCTCTCGTATTTCGGATAGTCGGCAAGCATCTCGCTCAGGCTCAAATCGCTCTTTGAGACGATTTCCAGTATCCTGCACGCGGCGTATATCGCATCGTCGAACCCGAAATACCTGTCGGCGAAGAACTGGTGTCCGCTCATCTCGCCGGCGAGCGGAGCGTTCTCGTCGCGCATCTTCTTCTTGATGAGCGAATGTCCCGTCTTCCACATTATCGGCCTGCCGCCGTGCTTCTCAATCTCTTCAGGGAGCGCCTTGGAACACTTCACCTCGAAGATCACCGCGGAGCCGGGATTGTCGGCAAGGACGTCCCTCGCGTACAGGGCGAGAAGAGTGTCGCCCCAGATGATCTCGCCCTTCTCGTCGATCACGCCGATCCTGTCGGAGTCGCCGTCGAAACCTATTCCGAGCTCCAGTCCACCGTCAAGGACGGCCTTCTTCAGGTCGACGAGGTTCTTCGCGACGGTAGGGTCAGGGTGGTGGTTGGGGAAATTCCCGTCTGGTTCCATGTACAGAAGGACCGGATCGCACCCGAGCTTCCGGAAGAGCTCCGGCGCCGCGAGACCCGCAGTGGCATTACCGCCGTCGGCGGCGAAACGCACGGGTCTCTCGAGATGAATGTTGCCTGTGACGTAGTCGATATATTCAGTTGTCACTTCCCTCGCGGTCATCGTTCCCCTCTTCTCAGCCGGGGAGACGCCGCCCTGAAGACCGTGGAGCTCCGTTATGTCCGCTCCGTAGATCGTGCCCTCTCCGCGGAGGACCTTGAAGCCGTTGAATTCGGCGGGATTGTGGCTCGCCGTGATCATGACTCCGCCCTTTATCTCCCACTTCTTCGCGGCAAAATAGAATACGGGGGTCGGGACCACGCCGACGTCAACGATGTCTATCCCCCCCGCCAGGAGACCATCGGTGAGGGCCGCGAAGTATAGATCGCTGCTGAGCCTGACATCCCTGCCGACCACGGCGCTTGTGATCCCTTCGCGCACGAATGTGGAAGCTATGGCCAGGCCGAGGCCATTTACACCCCCGGGCGTCAGATCCACGTCGACGAGCCCGCGGATATCGTATTCCCTGAATATCTTTCCGGGCAGTTCGATGACCGGCCTCCCTTCGCTCCGATTGGTACCCTTTGTATCTCCGGTACGGCGATCGAGGGCTATGGCCCGCGGGCCG
Source organism: Candidatus Krumholzibacteriota bacterium (assembly GCA_030613345.1). Classification (GTDB taxonomy): domain Bacteria; phylum Krumholzibacteriota; class Krumholzibacteriia; order Krumholzibacteriales; family Krumholzibacteriaceae; genus JAUWCL01. The sequence goes on along the minus strand of JAUWMD010000006.1, from coordinate 3,379 downwards.
CGGACTACTCCTTGACGACCCAGACCTTGACCTGGACCTCGACTTCCCTGTGAAGCTGGACCGGCACCGTATATACACCGAGAAGCTTGATGTGTTCCTCGAGCTTCACCATGTTGTGGTCGACTTTGAATCCCTGCTCGGCTATGGCGCGCGCGATGTCGTGATCGCCGACCGAACCGTAGAGCTTGTCCTCTTCCCCGGCCTGCACCACGATCGTGACCGAGATATCCTTCATCTTCCTGGCCATCTCGAGGATGGACCGTTTTTCCTTGTCGCCCCTGATGTCACGAAGTTTGTTCTCTTGATTCATGACCTTCTTCATCGCCTTGGTAGCGGGAAGGGCCATCTTTTGCGGCAGAAGGTAGTTCCTCGCGTAACCGTCCTTCACCTTGACGATGTCGCCGCGGTCACCTAGGCCCTCGACGGACGTCGTAAGAATGATCTCCATATTCCTGTCTCCCTACCGGTAGTATATCTTCACGAACGGCAGAAGGGCGATAGCCCTCGCACGCTTGATGGCCTGGGCGAGCGCCCTCTGGTGTCTGGCGCACGTCCCGGTGATCCTGCGCGGGGTGATCTTTCCTCTGTCCGTGACAAACCTTCTGAGAAGGACCTCGTTCTTGTAGTCGATCGTCAACTTGTCCGCGCAGAACCTGCACGGCTTGTTGGTGGTCCTCTTCTCCTTTTTCTTCTTCTTTCCCCTTGATGACGTCTTCGGCATTATCCTGTCTCCTCAGTTTCGCCGGCGGGCTCCTCGGCCGGCTGTTCGGTCACGGGATTCTCGTCGATGACGATCTGATGCCTGAGTACCATGTCGTCGAACCGGTAGACACGGTTGAGCTCGTTCAGGATATCGTTGTCGCCGTCGAAACACATGAGGATGTAACTGCCCTCGAAGCGCTTGTCGATCGGGTAGGCAAGCTTCCGCTTGCCCCAGAGATCGATCTTGCGGACCGTTCCTCCCCTGGAGGTGACGATCTCGTTGAACTTCTCCGTCTTTTCCTTTACGGCGAGTTCTTCGAGGGATGGTTCGAGGATATAAACGCACTCATAGGCACGCATGGATTTGCTCCTCCCTTCGGACTCATTCGACCTTCCCTGTCCGGGGTGGATGGAAAGGTAGGGATTTATGTACCGTGCCTCTGTAAAGATCGACACGGAGCCGAAATATAGCAGATCCGCCATGCTGAGTCAACCCCGCCATGGCTGTTTTCGGCCTGTTCGTCAGTCTTCGCTTCGGGTCCGTTCACACGTCCCCGGCCGCACCGCCGCTGGGCGCTTTACGGTTGTATCGCCTCTGTGCGGCGCCAAGGCCCTGTATCAGAATCAGTTCCACCGCCGCCGCGGCATCGTCGACCATCTCACGCACCGGGCCGGCCTCGTCCACGCCAAACTCCTCCAGCACAAAATCGCTCCAGAGCGCTCCCGGAGGCGCCGGGCCGGCTCCGAGCCTCAACCGCGCGAATTCCGGGGTCCCGAAGGTTCCGGCCACCGATTCGAGACCGCGGTGCCCGCCGCTGCCTCCACCGGCCCGAATTCTAATAAGGCCGACGGGCAGGTGGATGTCATCGCAGACGACCAGAATGGAATCGGGGGAAGTGCCCGTGATCTTCAGCGCATCCCCCGAGAGATTCATGAATGTTAGGGGCTTTAGAAGCGTGACATGTCGGCCGGCGAATCGCCAGCGGGTCTCCAGCGCGATCCCGCCGCGGTCCTTCCAGCCGAGCCTGTAACGCCCCGAGAGCGTATCGAGAGTATCGTAACCGAGATTGTGCCTCGTGCCGGCGTATTCCTGCCCCGGATTGCCCAGTCCGAGAACAAGAGTGATCTCCGGCATCCGTTATCAGGCTTCCTCTCCGCCCTCTTCGGCGGCAGCTTCGCCCTCTTCGGCGCCCTCGGCGACTTCTTCCTCGCCTTCCACGGCTTCCGCTTCGACCTCCATCTTCGTCGGCGGAGATATGTGGGCAAGGTTGATATTTCCTTCATCGAGGAAATCGATGCCAGGATAGAGCTTCACAAGGTCCGAGATATGGATCGTCTCGCCGATCATCAGCGACGTGACGTCGATCTCGAGATTCTCGGGGACCATGGCAGCCGTCGTTTTGACCATGACCTCCCGGACGCCGTGATCGAGAATACCGCCGAACTCCTTCACTCCCCTGGGCGTTCCGGCGAGGAGCACGGGAACGCCGACCTTGATATCCTCGTCCATCGATATCCTCTGGAAATCGACATGGAGAACGTCGCCTGAGACGGGGTGGTGCTGGACGTCCCGGACGAGCGTTATCTGTTGGTCGATGTCCGCTCCCTCGATGTCGAGATCTAAGATCAGATGCTCGCTCGTTGCGTTGTGAAGAATCGTCCAGAACTCGTGCTCGGGCACTGCCAGATGGATGGAGCCCTTCTTGTGTCCATAGAGAACGCCCGGGATCTCCCCCTGCTTACGCAGTTTGTGAACGTGCTTCTTGTTTGCTTCTAACCGCTTGCGGGCCTTCAGCCTGATAGTTTTCATCTTTTCCTCCGTGCTATACAAACAGCATGCTGATCGATTCTTCCATATGGATCCTGCGTATGGCCTCCCCGAGCAGGGGCGCCACGTCGAGGACCTTGATCTTGCTGCACTCCCCGTTGTTTGTAAACGGGATCGAGTTGGTGACCACCGTCTCTTCGATACAGGATTTCTCCAGCTTTTTGAGGGCCTTTCCGGAGAATACGGGATGTGTGGCCATCGCCATTATCCTGCCCGCCCCGGCGTCCTTCAGAACCTGGGCGGCCTGCGTGATCGTGCCGGCGGTGCTGATGATATCGTCGAGGATGATGATATCGCTGCCGGCAACCTCTCCGATCACGTTCATCACCTCGGATTCGTCGGTCCCGGTCCTGCGCTTGTCGACGATCGCGAGGTTCGCATCGAGCCTCTTGGCAAAAGCCCTGCCCATCTTTATCCCACCGACATCGGGCGAGACGACAGTAAGGTCCTTGAAATTTTTCCCTTTAATATATTCAAGCATTACGGGCGCCGCAAAAAGATTATCGACCTGAATATCAAAAAATCCCTGGATCTGGGCGGCGTGCAGCTCGAGCGCCAGGACCCTGTGCGCTCCAGCTGTCTCGATCAGGTTGGCGACGAGCTTTGCCGTGATCGGGACCCGCGGCTGGTCCTTCCTGTCCTGCCTCGCGTAGCCATAATACGGGATCACGGCCGTGATGCGGTTCGCCGAGGCACGGTAGCAGGCATCGATGAGGATCAGGAGCTCGAGCAGGTTATCGGCGGGAGGAAGAGTGGGCTGGATGATGAACACGTCCTTGCCCCTGATGTTCTCGTTGATGTTTATGCGGATCTCGTCGTCGGAAAACCTGCCCACCTCGACATCGCACA
>JAUWMD010000291.1 GCA_030613345.1 Candidatus Krumholzibacteriota bacterium | reverse complement strand
GATTTCTTTTTAACCATCATGATCAGCAGGAAGATCCCGCCGAAGACCAGTATCGTCCCGAGATGAAACCCTATGCCGAGCGAGAGAAGGTAGATGACGAGCAGGATGAGGTTCCTCGAATGGCCGCCCCTGTCCGCTTCGAGATCTGCGATCGCCCTCGACGCGTTCGCCCCCTCCGATCCCTTCAACCTCTCCCGTTCCTCGTTGCCGACAGTTCCTGCCGGGTCGCGGAGCCATCTCAGCGCGAGATAGGTGCAGAGCCCCATCACGAAGGCGCTGAACGCGTAGACCTCCGCCTCGATCGCGTCGGTCCAGTACGTGTCGCTGAACATCAGGAAGAGCGCCCCGATCAGCCCGCCGGCGTGTGCGGCGATCCTCTCCGCCGCTTTCACGGCGGCGCCGAACATGAACCGGACGACCTCGACGATGATCAGGTAGCCCATCGTGACGCCGAGGGCCGCCGTGAAGACCGAGAGGAAATTGACCCTCTGGGCCACCGACAGTGCGAGAGGCAGCATCGCGAAGCCCCGCCCTACGCGCACGTACAGGGGTGTTCCTGGAGAATGGGGGATCCCGAGGATATAGGAGACGCTGATGAACTCGCCCGCGTCCCAGAACGAGACGCTCGCCGCCATCGTCATAGTGTAGACGATGAGGCTCGTCAGGAATATCAGTGCGGCTGTCAGACTCGTGATTGTCCTGTCGGACATTCTCTCTACCTTTCTTCTAGTGCGGCTCCCGTACTTATACTCCGGAATCGGTGTCTTTATCCATCGAAATCGTCCCGGCGATCTGACGCTTCAGGAACAGGACTCCGCCGATCAGGCTGACCCCTACCATGACCACATATGTGATGAACTCCATCAGAAACGCCTCTTCCTCCCGGAATCCTATCCTGGCAAAGAGCAGTATACCGGCCCCTTCCCTCAGGCCAAGGCCGTTAATCGATATCGGGAGCATCATTATAATGCCGAGCAGGGGAACGAAGACGAAGAAGTGCAGCATATCGCGGGTCTCGGGGCGGATCCCGAGCGCCATCGCAACGGCCACGTGGGTCGAGACCCTCAGTACCTGAATCGTTATCGTCAGGGCGATCACCCTCCCGAGCAGTGCCGGAAAGCTGCGGAACGAGCCGAGATGGCTGAAGACCAGCTCGAGCCGTTCCCCTATCCCCCACAGCCTGATGCGGGAAAGCGCCTTCCTGACAGGCGGCGAGATCTTCCTGCTCAGTGTCAGGGTGAGGACAGGGATGATGCATCCGGCGAACACGAGGGCATAGAGCCCCAGGTCGGCGGAGCCCCCGGACAGGAAGAGGGCAAGCGAAACAACCAGGGCGAGGAGGCACAGGCCCGTGATCCCGATGACCCTGTCGAGGAGGGTGATTGCGAACACCTTGTGTGGATCGTGGCCTGTACGGACCACGTCGAATATCTTGTACGCGTCGCCGCCGACGTTTGTCGGCAGCATGTTGTTGAAAAAGAGTCCGGTGAAGTAGAGGCTGATAGTCCTCGCGACCGGCATCCTCACTCCGCCGGCCGACAGGAGAATGTGCCACTGCAGCGCGCCGAGCAGGCTGCTGACCAGAAATATTGCCACGGCGGCGGCGATCCAGCCCGGATCGATCTTCTCCAGATACTGGAGCAGCCTGCCGGGAGATATCCGGTAGAGCAGTATCGCGATCAGCCCGAGGCTGATTGTGATCTTCAACAGCTGCCATGACGCGCGCTTCCTATCCACTGGAGCTCCCCTCCTCCTGCCGTCCGATCACGGAGAACAGGAACTGCTCCGTCTCGCGCGCGCATCTATCCCACGTTAGCTCGCCCGTCCTGTCGATCGCCGAGGCGCTCATACGATTCCAGAGTTCCCGGTCGGTGAGCAGGAGGGCCGCCTTCTCGCCGAATGCCGTCGAGTCGCCGTACGGCACGAGAAAGCCGGTGACTCCGTCGACGACCGAATCCCTCAGCCCCGGCCGGTCGCGCGCGACCACGGGGACACCACAGGCGTTCGCCTCGACGACGGTCAGTCCCCAGCCTTCCTTCGGGCTCGGATTGAAGAGCAGGTGGGCCCTGTTGAGCATCTCGACCAGCTCGTCCCCGCCAAGGTAGCCGCTAAACTCGATCGCATCCCCCATGCCGAGCCCGGCGGCGTATTTTTCCAGCTCGGGGCGCCAGGGGCCGTCGCCGATTATAACGAGCCTCGCATCGGGAACGTTCTTTGTGACCGTCTCCATCGCCTTTATCGCTATCTCGATACTCTTGTACCTTCTCAACCGGCCGAGGTGAACTATCGTCGGGCGTTCGTAACGTTCCAGCCCGAGATCGCGGTACCTGTCGTGGTCGAGCCCGCAGAGGATGACCTCGATGCGTTCGGCTGATATGCCCCGGGCGACGATGTCGTCGCGCGTGCTGGGGCTTATGACGATAAACCTGTTTCTCCTGAAAACGGACGGAATCAGTCTCTCGGCTGCTACCACATAGCTCCCGATCGCCCAGTTGGTCTCGCGGAAGACGGTGGTGCCGAACAGGTGCGGTATGACCGGAACGACGGGAATTTTCGTGTAGAGAGGCATGAAGAAAGGGAGCTTGTTTATATCCTCGAGGACGACGTCGTATCTCTCGCCTTTCATGTGCCGCCTGGCAAAGAGGGGCAGCGTGAGGTTGGCGTCGTACCAGTGGCCGCGGCGCAGGATCCGCACGCCGCCGATCTCGTCCTCGGCCGCGCCGCCGGGGAATCCCGCCGATAACTGCGTCGTCTCGTGTCCCCACCGGGCGAGGTGGGAGAGGATCTCGTGAAGATGGACCTCTGCCCCTCCCGCCTCGGGATGGTGCATGTCTCTCCAGTTCAGCGCGAGGATCTTCATCAGGCCCGCCTCAGTCCTTTCTCGCTATCGTTCCTATGACTACCGTCGTG
>JAUWMD010000285.1 GCA_030613345.1 Candidatus Krumholzibacteriota bacterium | reverse complement strand
CGTGCTCATATTCCTTGTCGCCACACCTCTGTCGGCCCAGATCGAGGATCATCTCTCCGCATATACGGGGGAAAACGCCACTGGATACCTCAACCCGCTCGTGAGCGCGATGGGGACCACGCTCAACGGAGGAATATACCGATCGGGGCACATTCCGAAGACGGGGCTCAATATCGCTATCGAGTTCCCGTTCGTCGGGCTGTACTTTACCGATGAGGACAAGACCTTCATGGGTACGACCGAGGCCGGGTTTTCGCCCGAGACATCTGTCCCGGTCTCGACCGTCGTCGGCCCTACGGGATCGGTAATAGTGCCGGGCGACGGGGGTACCCAGTTCGCTTTTCCCGGGGGATTCGACGTTGGCGCGTTCGCCCTGACGGCGCCGCAGCTCAGGGTCGGCTCTGTTCTCGGCACCGAGGCGATGGTACGCTTCATCGCTTTCAGGATCGGGGACAGCGAGCTGGGCGACGTGATGCTCGCCGGATTCGGAGTCCGGCACAGTATTTCTCAGTACATGGGGCCGGTGCCCGTCGTGGATCTGGCGGCGAGTTTCTTCTGGCAGGATTTCAAGATGGGAGAGAACTCGAACGGCGACAACCTGAGCGAGACGAAGACGTATTCGCTCGGGCTGCAGGCGAGCAGGAAGTTCGGGACGATCTTCACGCCGTTTGCCGGGCTCTACTACAACACGTACAAGACCGATATTAAATACGAGAGCGAGGCGACCGGAGAGGCGAAGCCCATCGAGTTATCGTTCGACGATGAGTATATGCAGTTCACGATCGGACTCGAGCTCAATCTCTGGATTCTAAATGTATTCGGCGAATACAACGTGGCCGATCGCAGCAGCTTTGCCGCCGGTTTCGGCCTTGCGCTGTGATGCCGAGGTTCGAGGAGGTGTCTGACACATGAGGAAATTATTCATAACGGTGGCCCTGCTGGTACCTGTCGCCGCTGTTCTGGGACTTGGTGGCTGCCTGGTGGAAGATAGGGAGGTGGAGATCGTCCTCAACGAGGAGCAGTGCCTGGAGATCGAAGAGTATCATGAGGGCGAGAACTACACCACGCCCGATACTCTCGAAATCGGTGAGGAGCTCGACAGCCTGCTTGCGGATAACAGCATATCAAAAGATCAGATTCTCAACGCGTTTCTCGTCAGCGTGCATTACGAGATTCGGGAATGTGCGTTGACGGACAACTGGGAGCTCGAGGGCGCTATAACCATCGAGAGGGACGATATCAGCGACGGCCCCGACACGCTGATCGCATATACCGAGCTCATTGTCGCCCCCGAGACGGTTGGCGAGAAGGTCCAGGGCGATCTTAATGCGGAGGGTGTGGGCATACTCAACAGGGCTATCGACGATTATCTCGCGGGCATGAGCCCCGTTATCCTGATCCTCAAGGTGGTCAGTGGCGGCGTCGATCCCTCTCCGACGGAAGGGAATCCACTCGAGTTCACGTGGGAAGCATGCCTCTACATGCAGGTCATATACCAGCTGGAAATGCAGGTATACAGTTCGGTGGGTGGTTCCTGAGGAAAGCAGGAGCCTTTACGTCATACGAGGATGCCATTGGCTGGCTCTTCCCATCGAGCGAGGTCTCTTCCAAAGACGCCGTAGTCAATAGCCGGCCTATTTCATCAACAACGTCGCTCCGGCCTGATCCTCCGCTTCGAGCAGCAGCGCCCTGAGATGCGGCCAGCTTTCGGGTTCGATCTTTCCGCCGGCGCGCGTCAGTTTCCTATCGATCGTCACCCAGCCGTCCTTCTTTTCGACGGTTATAGAGAAGGTGCCCGCCTCGTTTTCGAGAGTACGCGGTTCGGGCAGGTGAAGAATGCTCTTTTCACATGCCTTGATGCGTATACTTACACGCTGTGTCATTCCGCCGGGCAGTATGACGGGCGATGTCCGGTGCTCATCGTAGAGGTGGACATCGGGAGGCAGGACGCCGGCGATCCCGCCGTGCGGGTTCCCGATAGCGTATCCCCTGCGGCCGTGATAGTCGGGCTCGGCTTTTTTCAGTTCAAATTCGAATCCCGCAGCGATATGTGTCTTCTCGAAGATTTCCGGGTTGTAGCCGGTCACTTCGGCTCCCGTGAGGACCGAGCCTGCGATTCTGTTGATCGCGGCCCTTGCCTCGCCGCCCAGGCCGGCCATGTCGGCGTAGGGGCAGAAGATGCCGTCGGCGTCGATATACCCCGTTCCCTTCCATCCGCCGTCGTCGCCGGGCTCGATTGTCAGGCTGATTCCGTACGAACTGGCAGCGGCATCGGGGGGTGGATAGCTCCAGGGAGCGTCGTCGGAGGCTGGTTTCCAGGCCGTCCTGCCAAAGATCGCCCGCGGTCCTTCGGCGAGCTCGCCCGCAGCCGGGTCGTAGATCGCTCTGAAGGTCTCCGTGTGAACGCAGACCCTGATCTCCCCGAACCGTGAGAGGCCGGGGACGTCGCTGTCGACACCGCTCGGGCCGGAAGAGACGTATACCGGCTCGGCCTTCAGGCCCGCCATTCGGAATATCGTCGCTGCGAGCACGGCCCTGTCGAGGCTGTGTCCGTAGGCCGTTTCGTACGTCCGGGACGCGGGCCGGGGGGTGAAATCCCAGAAACGCGAGTCGTAATGTACGCTTCTTGTTAATTCGTTTACGAGTTCCGCGACCTTTCTCGCCCTCGCCGCCTCGCTCGGCTCATGCCTGAAGCGTTCGGTGAGAATATCGGTCAGGCCGGAGCCCGGGCCCGCAGCCTCATCAAAGCGGGGCATGATCGCATCCTGCAGGGCCGCCCATCTGTCCCAGGTCGACCAGGCCACAGACGGCGCATAGATGGCCGGATCATTGATTCTCGGCGAGCCGAGTCTTTCGACATTTTCCATCGTGACGATATGTATCGACTTTCCGTCACCGCCGGCTTCGACCGTAACGGGCGCACCGTTGTATGCCTTCAGCTGCAGCGAGACTCCTTCCGGTACGACGATCTTCAGC
>JAUWMD010000024.1 GCA_030613345.1 Candidatus Krumholzibacteriota bacterium | reverse complement strand
CCGCGGAATCCGTGTCGAGCAGTCCGTTATTGTCGGTAATCACTAAAATACCGTCGACTACCACATCGACGTTATCTGTCTTGATCCCCTTCTCACCGACAAGGAAATACGAGGGTTTTCCCGTGGCGATGTCGGGAAAGTCCCTCAGGACATAATTGCCGTCACCCGAACAGAACCTGAGGTGCTCTCTCTCAGGCTGTTCGGTAGCCGCTGCCAGCGACAGCTCCTCGTCAAAAGGTCGTGTGTACGGCTCGTAGACCAGCTCGATCCCCTCCGGTACGGATTCCGATACTTCAGAAGGACTTAACGAGACATACCGCATGAGGACATCGAATCTCTCATCGATCTTTGCAGTTTTAACCGCCTGGCGATAGTAGCTGACGAATTCAATCAGCTCCTCTAGCGTTTCCCTGCACATCTCGCATGCCTCCAGATGGGATCTGAGATCCCCTTCTCCGGGCTGAAAAAGATCCGCCACAAGCGCCGCCGGATCCCTTTCAGGAGCGCCTTTCGCTCCGGCCCCTCCAAATGCTCTGATGGCGAGTGCTTCCAACTTTTCCCTGGGGATACACCCTTCGGGCGTTTCATTATTCCACACTCTTCTCACCCCTTCTCTGGAGACATTTCAGATATCTGCACGAATCTTTTTCAGAAAATTCTCCCAGACTGATTTCCAGAAGTTCTGAAAGCTGCCCATATGCCGTTTTCTGTAGATCTCAGTATCGCATTCCTCTATATGCCGGCGCAGGGCCTCATGGTGCGGGATCTTCCTGCCGTGGATGATTATCTCCTCCAGCATGTCCCGGCCGGCATTTTCGTAAGCTTCCCGGCATCCGGCCGAGCCACCTTTCCTCCAGCCGTACGATCCGGCCGATTCGGCCAGGGCCTCGTCGGCAAGCCGGAGCATCTCATTCTGCAGGTACTCCTGCATCGGATCGGTTCTCGTTATCTCGCTGCGCGGCTGAATGAACCGCGGCTTGATCAGCTCGTACGCCGCGGTCCGCAGTGTGGAGATATGAAGGAGACAGGCATATCTGTTCCCTGCCGAGAGATTGTCGAAGATCAGGTCGACGGCCCTGCCCGGGGTCTCTGAGCCCCGCAGCAGGGATGCGCACGAGGCGACGATCTCATCGGCTGTCGCCTGCCTGCGAGGGGACGGATCGAGCGCCTCGAGATCGATCACGTTGCTGCCCCTGCGTTCGAATCTCGGGCTGGTCCTGATGTGCCGGGTGACGGCCGAGAAGATGTAATGCAGCACCTTCTTTTCGGACCGGGAGATCTTTTTTAGGATCTGGCTGAGATTGATCTCGGTTATCCCCTTGAAAAAGAAGAAGAGGTCCCTCTTCTCCGTTTTGTCGTCCCCGGAGAAAAACCGCAGGATAAGGTTCGTGATCTCGAGGAAGTTGTCTTCTCCCCGCGTCGAGTAGGGGGTCTCCGCGGTGATATGGGCGATCTCCTCGAACTCGTACGACACCGTACTGAGGAAGAACCATGAGGAGGACCTGGATTTCACTTCGAGCCCGGCGACGGCCATCGCGAATAGATGGAGGTAGATAGTACGTATGTCGCGCCGGACGGATATTTCAGCCCGGTCGATCATCTCATCGGAAGGAGAGGCGCCGGCGAGCGGCGTGAACACGTCGCGGATCTTTTCGGCCGCCTCGTAGAGGCGGCCGAGATCGACGTCTTCGAGGGTTATCGGCTCGTTCACTTGCCCTTCCCCGCCAGCGTATCGTTATGCGCCTTAACGTATCTCAGGTACGACCTGTTGACCGTCGGCTCGGCGACCCAGTCTTCACCGTCCCAGAAGCGGATGCCTTGCAGGAGCTCCTTTTTGTCGTTTTCAATTCCCGGGTATGACACGATGGATATACGGGGGGGCCGATCTTTACGTTTAGGGTCTATCCTGACCACTTCAGCGACGGTGAAGACCATATGGTCCGCTATTGAATATATTACTTCCTCAGCCCTGCTCTTGACAATGATCCTCAATGTGCCTGCGTTTTCGAGGATATCCACGTTCAGGGGACACATCCTGGAAGGATACATCTCGAACCCGTGATAGAACGGCAGCCTGATATAGTATTTCGCTATGTCCTTCTCTCTGCCCGGAACGTTGTAGCAGTCTCCCCGGGGGGATGATCCGTCGATGTGATCGGGGTCGAGGACGATAATGACGGGAGCATCCAGGGATACATTGTATCCCGTCATCAGGAGCTCGCTCCTGCCGTCTCCATCTATGTCCCTGGCGGCCATTTTTCGAATAAAACCCTTGTGGAAGAATATCTGGTTCGATCCGTCATCCAGCGAGAACCTGATCAGGGAAACCGGTGGTTCCGTCTTGTGATGAGTTCCGACAAAGAGATAGCCCGGCCCGAATTCCTCGCCGAATGGAGCCGATGAAGTTATCATCTGTATACTGATGCTCCGCGCAGTCCTCTCCATCTCGGACCCCATTATCGACCCTTCATGATAGACATGCCTGCGCAGGAGTTGTCCCTTTTCGTTGAAGATCAGGATTAACAGCTTGTTGCGATCAGGATCATATTTATCGATATACCGTGAGCTATTAAGGACGCATAGTATTTCGTCACCCTCGGCCTCGAGAAAATCGCCGAAAAAGATCTTTCGATATGCTCTCGACTTCGGCACTCTGAAGCCTGCGTCGTAAGCAGCTATCCGATAGCCCCATTCATTTTTCATGACCAGGCGCTCTCCGACAAGCTCGACCTTGGTTATTGTTTTATCGGCGGCCTTCCCGATTTGCTCGAGATACGACCTGTTCACCGTCGGCTCGGCGACCCAGTTCTCCCCGTCCCAGTAGCGGACGCCATCAGCCAGAGCTGCCTCGTCCTTTTCCTGTCCGGCATAGAAGACTTCCTCGATTTTATCCGGCGAGTTCTTATGAAAAGCTTTAACATGGACGATTCTGGTCCCTGTGCATTCCAGATGGTCTCCGAACATGAATTCTACATCTGCCCCTCTCGAATTAATGACAACCGACACCCCATCGGGATTGTGGCGGATTCTGGGTGTAAACGGGTAGTGAGGGAGGAAGTAAGGAATGTACTCGTGGAAGTCCGGAAGCTTGATATAGTACTTCGCTACATCGGCGTTGATCCCTGTGATATCATAGTTATATCCCCTTGGGGATGATCCGCTTGCGAATGCAGGGTCGATAACGATGGCAACGCAGGATTCCAGCTCGATATTGTATCCGGCGATAAACAGGTCGATTTTGCCGTCATTGTCTAAGTCGCCTTTTATTATCTCCTGCAGGGCTCCCTTGTGGTAAAAGCTCTCTATTCTTCCATCATCCGGGTAGTAGCTGAGGAGCGCAGCCGGCGAGTGCAGTTCATGGTTTGTAAGGAGCAGTATTCTGGGCTCTTCATCCTGATTCGCCGTTAACACCGCGGGTTTCATCATCATGATTACTTTGTCGTGCCTTGCAATACCTGAAGATTCGCCTAAAATATCCGCCTCGTTGTAGGTGGAGCTGCGGATGAGGGATCCTCTGTCGTCGAATGAATAAAAGTGGAGTCGATTGACTCTGTAAGGATGGAAGCGTCGGGATTCGGAAAGGACGCAGATTGCTTCCCTGCCCTCTGATCCATCAAAATCCTCGATAAAAAATCTTTTAAATGCGGATCCAGCTCCCGTCATGAATCCCACATTGAGAGACGATATGTTGTGATCATACTGGTTTTTTATAACGAGGAGACTGTCGACTGTTTCAATTTTGGTGATGGAACGGTTGACGTAAGGGGGCAGAATGAAGAAAAACAATGATGCCAGAATTGCGGCAGTTGTGGAAAGACTTGTTACAAGGTGTTTTCTCCAGAGGAACATTCGCTGAAGCAGGGGTTTGCCGGCTGGGGTCCTGCATCTGCCCGTAATTCTGGAATCACCGTATACAGCGGCTATATCTGATGTCGGTACGAGATCGAGTCTCCTCTCCGGATACTTCCTCGAAAGGGCGGCGAGCTCTCTTTCCGCCGTATCGAGATTGCCGGCCGGGAGGATGAGCCTTGAAAATCTCGAGAAGAAAACGGCCCGCACCTTGCCGGCTATATGGGAGTCTTCCACCGCGAGGATGTTCCCGGTCTCGTCGATCGTGCCGGTAAATGCGATAGCGGGATTTATACTGAGCCTGTATTTGTGAAGGTCGAGTCTGCCTAGCACCGATACGAGCAGCGCCGCTATGGCAAGTCCCGCCGAGCCCCCGGACAGCCTCTGGATCGCCGAAGCGGGGAAGGAGGCGATCTCGGGGAGGGATATCCTGTATTCCCTCGGGATCCTGAAGATGCCCTTCATGCCCATCCTGGCGGCTGCGAATTCTTCAGCGACACGGACGGCCGTGTGGATCTGCCGTTCGGCCGGGCTGTTCGGTTCGGCGGCTATATGCTCGAAATTGATGACGGGGTCGCGCCTCGTTCTGACGCTCCATTCGCCGGTGACCCTGATCTCCACGCGCGCCTTGACAACACGGCCCGTACTGAAAGGAGTCTTTCCCGTGTTGTATGTCGAGACGAGGGGGAGCCCTGCCGTGCCCCAGGCTCGCTCCCTGAAGAATCCCCCCGTGCCGGTATCGCTTTTCCCGGAGGCGTCTGCCGAAGTCCCGGCTATCGTGCTGTCACCGCTGAGAAGCGCTGAGATCGAGTCGATCTCCTTGCGGATCCTGGACAGGCCCTCTTCGACGCCGGCGGGGATGTAATCTCCCGTCGCCAGTGCAATATCTCCCGCGACATCGTTGGTCGACTCGAGACCTTCGTATCCGAAGGAAACGTACGCCTCGGAGATCAGGGCGTCCATGATTATGGGGGTAAAGCGGGCGAGCTGGAGCGCGTAGAACGACGGATTGACGCTCTTGAGCCGGGCGAGCAGGATCGACGCCGGCTCTACGAGCGAAAGACCTTCTTTCTTTCCCTTGAGCTTCAGGTAGAGGTGCTCGAGAAGGTCGTCGATATCCCTGATGGACAGGTCGAATTCATTCGTCAATTGCGTTCCGCCTGGTTCAGGTTCCCGCACTGTCCCCTCCGCAGCGGTCCGATCTGGTAGAGCAGCCTGATTCTATATCAAGAAGGGCACCTGAATCAAGGGCTTGCGGAAATACGTCATATATTTTTGACAGTTCTCGAGGAAGTAGAGCTCATTCAGGCGGACGGAGAGCCGGCCGCGAATACCGGCGGCGGGATGGAGAGGGTCAGGCTGGAGGAGTTCGTCTCCGACGTGCTCGTGGAGGAGTGAAGGGCCTCAGTCGTCTTCATCGGGCTTGGTCCGTCCGGCCTTGACGCGGCTTCTTCTGCGCTTGTTCTCCCGACGTTTCCGCTTTATCGCCCTCGGAACGCCCGTTTTCCTCCGAGGGCGTTTTACCGTGAGCGCCTCGCGGAGCAGTCCGGCGAACCTTTCGGCCGCCGCTTCACGGTTCGCCTTCTGCGTACGGTGTCTCTGTGAGACGACGCGGAGGATCCCCTTACGCGAGATCCTCGTCGCGAGGTTTTCCAGAATATTTCCCCGCTGCGATTCGCTGAGGTTCGGTGAACCAGCGACGTCGAACAGCAATGTGACCCGTGTATTGAGCTTGTTCACGTTCTGCCCGCCCGGTCCGCTCGACCGCGAGAATATGAACGAGATCTCATCGTCCGGTATCGAGAGCCCCGAATTTATCCTTATCATATCTAACCCCGGATCCTGTTCCCGCCCTAAGTTCTGATGCGGGACCGGTCGCTCAAAACGATTGATCCGCTTCCCCACCAGTGTACATCATGACTGTAATGGAAGGAGTATCGATAATTCAATGAAAGGTGACGGCCGGCGAGGTCCCTCATTGTCTGTTGTAAACGAACCGGAGACGTTTTATCATGGCCGCAGCTCCCGCACCGGACGGAACGCACCCTGAAATCCAGATCGAGCAAGTGGAGGTTTGAATGAGGCACTCCCGGGTTATTACAAGCCTGATATCGATACTGGTGCTGCTGGTCCTCTATCCGCTCACTCACACGGGCGGCTGGAGAGCGGTCTCGGCGGACGAGGGAGCCGGCGGCACTTTCGGGACTCAAAGCCTCGATGACTACGAGCGTCCCCGGACATGCAGGGCCTGCCACGTGGACATATACGAGCAGTGGTCGCAGTCGGCGATGGCGATGGCTTTTACCCATCACTGGGACGAGATCGAATATTTCGATCTCGCGGTCAAGCATGCTGAGCAGAACCCCGAATTCAAGGACGCAGTCGCAGGATGCAACGGCTGTCATGCCCCCATTGCATGGGTGTCCGGCGTGGGCGACCCGCCGAGGCCGGGAGGAAGCAGGGCGGACGAGGGCGTCTCGTGCGATTTCTGCCACACGATCACGGGAAGGACCGGCGCCCCATCCGTCAATTTCAACTACACCGTTGATCCGGGGAAAGTGAAACGGGGAAACCGCGAAGGGGGCAGCAGCCCCTATCACCGTACCGAGCATCTCGATTTCATACGCACCGCCGAGTACTGCGGGATATGCCACAACGAGAAGGACCCCTACGGCATCTGGGTCAAATCGACACAGCTGGAGTGGAAGGAAGGCCCTTACGCCGCAGAGGGTGTCCCGTGCCACAGGTGCCATATGCCCGGAGCAAAGGGCCGCAGCGCAAACACGTCGAAACGGGAGTTTCCCGACATCGCGCAACATCTCTTTCACGGAGCGCACGATCCGGGCAAGGTGAAGGGCTCGATCGAGTTGCGGATGCATCCGGACAACCGCGAGGTGGAGCCCGGCGATATCGTGGTGATAAGCGTCCAGCTTTTCAACGGCAAGTGCGGGCACAAGGTGCCGAGCGGATCCGCCGAGGAGAGACAGCTCTGGCTGCACGTCTCGGCGCACTGCCCCGGTGGCGGGGTCTATCACCTTCCCGTCGACCTGAAGGGATTCGATGGGGAGGAAGAGACGATCACCAGCAACGCGCTCGCCTACCAGGATATGGGTGAGATGCTCGGTGATCCCTCCTTCGAGGGGCTGCCCCGGGATGCGCTCGAGCACGAGGGCGACAGGATATTCTGCCTGCCGTATTTCGATCCGCAGGGGCGCAGGACGATCGCGCAGTGGAACACCAAGTCGCTCGGGACCGACTACAGGATCGGGCCGAGGGAGACGAAGATAGAGACTTTTACGTGGACGGTGCCCGACGACGTCGATTTCGGCATGGTCGTGGTCAGGGCCGAGCTGAACTACCGCCGGCTGGTGAAATCGGTCGCTGAATTTTTAAAGGTGCCGGCGGACGAAACGGAGATCATCAGCGTCAACGACGCCGAGACGAGTTTCGAGGTAGTAGATTACTGACCCACGCATTTTCAGGAGCAGGAAGATGTAATCGTGTTGCCGGATTCGGGCGGCCTCGTAATTGCGAAATCCGGGACCACGGGGCCGGGAGCCTTTGAAAGGGAGGTTGGTCTTGTCATTGCGATCTGGAAGGTTGTCGTCGACGGTCATGTTCCTTGCCGCGGCGGTCATCGCCGCCGCGGCTCTCATGCCGGAAGACGCCGCCGCCATTCCGGCCTTTGCGCGCAAGTACAGGATGTCGTGCACGACATGTCACGCTCCTGTCCCGAGGCTGAAGGAGTACGGCGAGGATTTCGCGGGCAACGCGTTCAGGCTCGAGGACAAGGAGCCAAAGAGATTCTTCCCCGACACCGGGGATGACATGCTGACGCTTCAGCGCGAGTTGCCGATCGCCGTACGATTCGACGCCTATTTCCTCTACGACTACCAAAAAGACAAGAACATGACCGATTTCCAGACGCCGTTCGGGCTGAAGCTGCTCTCCGGCGGGAGTATATCGAAGAATATCGGATACTATTTCTACTTCTACATGTCGGAGATGGGGGAGATCGCCGGCATCGAGGACGCATACGTGCACTTCAATAACATGTTCGGAGTAGATTTCGACCTGATGGTCGGGCAGTTCCAGGTATCCGATCCCCTCTTCAAGCGCGAGCTGCGCCTCACCTACGAGGACTATTATATATACAAGATCAGGGTGGGAGACACCCCGACGAACCTTACTTACGACCGCGGACTGATGTTTACCCTGGGGACGGATATCGGTTTCGACGCGGTCTTCGAGGTCGTAAACGGCAACGGCAAGGGTGAGGCGCATAATGGTTATCTGGACGAGGACAGCTGGAAGAACTATCTGCTCAGGATCTCCCAGGCTCTCGGCCCGGTCCGGATAGGCGCATTCGGCTATTCGTGCAACACGAAGGTGGACAACGGGGGCACGATGGTGGAGAACGCGCACTGGTACGCCGGGGCGGACGGGACGATAGACTACGAGGATAAGCTCCAGCTCAACATGCAGTACGTCTATCGAGAGGACGAGAATCCGTGGCTCCAGTCTGTCGGGGCCACCAGGGTGGAGACGAGGGGCGGGTTCGCCGAGCTGATCTATGCCCCGCAGGGGGCGTCCGGGAGGCACTGGATAGTGTTTCTCTACAATTATGTCGATTCGCAGCAGAAAGAGCTGAACCGCAACTCAGGGACCCTTTCATACAGCTGGCTTCTGAGGCGAAACCTGCGGCTCCTCGCTGAAGGTACGTACAACGATACGCAAGAGGCCTACCGGTTTACCGGTGGATTTGTCTCGGCGTTTTAGGGTATATTGCTAATCCTGCGGCACTCTGACCCGCGGCAGATCCTGTCGCGGGTCTCGCAACCGTGGCAGAAGCGTCAATATCAACGGCTCTGTAACTTGGAGAAGGAGGATGCCTGATGTCCGTTCTTCAGCCTTCCGATATCGTCGACATCGGAATCGAAAAAGAGATCAAGCGCCGCGACTTCTACGCGTTGGCCGCCGAGCAGTTCGCGGGTAACACCGATCTGTCCGCACTCTTCGGGAAGCTTCGCGACTGGGAAGAGGCCCATATAAAGAAATTCGAGAGGATCCGCGAGGATGTAAAGGGCGGCAACTATGCCGAGTCGTACCCCGGCGAGATCCACGAGTACATGGCCGCCGTGGTGGACAGCGACCTGTACGAGAATCTCGACGCGGAGTCATTCGCCCTCAATGTGAAGACTCCGGAGGCGGCCCTCGAGGCGGGCATCGGGTTCGAGAAGGACGCGATACTCTTCTTCGGCGGGCTGGCCAACTTCGTCGATCCCAGGGCGAGAGAGGTCATCCAGGAGCTTATATCCGAGGAGCAGCAGCACATGCTCCAGCTCTTCGAGATGAAAAAGAAACTGCAGGCATAAACCCTTTTTCCCATTATCACCCATGGAGGTGAGACGTGAAATCGTTCCTCAAGTCCTTTTTCGCTTCCCTTCTGGCCATAGCGGTGGTGATCGTCGTCATAGCAGGCGTGATCGCTTCCAAGGCATCCGACAAGCCCGAGATCGAGGACGGCTCCTGGCTCGTCATCGACCTGTACGGCGGAATAACGGAGTACTCCCCGCCGTCGAACTTCATAGGCGAGATCGTGGGAGGCAAGGGGGAGACCCTCACCAGGATCCTCTGCAACCTCAACAAGGTCTGCGTCGATGACCGGATCGAGGGTGTGATCTTCAAGATGTCGGCGAGCAACGGCGCCGGGCGAGCGATGCTCGAGGAGATGCGCGGTGCTATCAAGAAGGTGCAGGCGTCGGGCAGGAAGGTCTACGGGTACTCCGATTCGATGAACAGGCATACCTATTACCTCGCCGCCGCCTGCGATTCGCTCTTTATGCCGTCGACCGCCTATATGAATTTCCTGGGCTACTCGGTCACGACCGAGCATATCAAGGGGGCGCTCGAGAAGTTGCATATCAAGCCGAACCTCCACAGGATCAAGGATTACAAGAGCGCCGCCGAGATGATCGTCCGCGAGGACATGTCGAAGCATTCCCGCGAGAACAAGGAATGGATGCTCGAGGAGTCCTGGGAGCTGTACTGTACGGCCCGCGAAGAGGACCGCGGGTTCACCGAGGAGCAGATAGTCGCCGCCATGGAGAAGGCGCTCTTTTCCATAGAGGATGCCGTTGAAGATGGCTTCGTCGACTCGATGATGTACTGGGACGAGCTGGTCGAAATGCTGAAGGGCGAGGAAGAGGAGCTCGAAACGGTCTCTCAGGCCACCTACGCCAAGGTCGAGCCGAAGGAGCTCGGTATGGGCGGCGACAAGAAGATCGCCGTCGTCCACGCGCAGGGGATGATCGGCGGGCGCAAGAGCAAAATCGATCCGATGTTCGGGCTCCTGATGGGGCACGAGTCGGTCAACGCCCAGCTTCGCAAGGCCCGCAAGGACGATGATGTCGTTGCGGTGATCTTCCGCGTCGACAGCCCGGGAGGGGAGAGCCTCGCCAGCGACATGATCGGGCACGAGGTCGCCGTTACGGCGAAAGAGAAGCCGGTAATCGTCTCGATGGTAGATGTCGCCGCTTCGGGAGGGTACATGATCTCGTACCGCGCTACGAAGATGATCGCCGACGAGATGACGGTCACAGGCTCTATCGGGTCGATCAACGCGAAGTTCAACATGACCGGGTTCTACGAGATGCTTGGTATAACGCACGACTTCGCGTCGAAGGGGCCACGGGCGCTGATGTTCTCGCCTTTCCGTGATTTCACAAAGGAAGAGCGCAAGCTGTTCGAGGCGGAGCACTGGCGCGGATTCAATCAGTGGCTGCAGGATGTGGCCGACAACCGCGGCATGACCTTCGAGGAAGCGGAAAAACTCGCGCACGGACGTGTATGGACGGGCCGTCAGGGCATGGCAAACGGCCTGATCGACGGCACCGGCGGCCTTGACAGTGCGATCGGGATGGCGAGGGAGCTTGCCGGGATCGACGAGGACGAGAAGATCTCGATCGTGCATTACCCGGTGCCGAAGTCGTTCTTCGAGTCGCTGATGAGCGGCGGAGGATTCTCGACCGCTGCGAGGTATGTAGTGTGGCGCTTCATCCAGGACGATGTCTCCGAGACGTGGGACATGGTCACCAACCGCCGCATGAACATGATGCCGGAGATGGATATCAGGTAGGTCCATTTATCAATGAACGTGACTGCAGGGCCGCGGCATCCTCCGCGGCCCTTTATTATATCCTTCCCGACCCGTTGACACCGCCTTTGTCCTGCGTGTAGTCTCATCCGGTACCCCTTTTCCTGGAAAGGAGAGACCCGATGAAGAATAAGCACAGATCGACTCTGGTACTGCTGGCGGCCGTTTTCATGGCGGCTGTTTCCGTATCGGCAGGAGAGGAGACAAAAAAACGCGCCTTGACGGCCGAGGATCTCTGGAAGGTCAAGCGGCTCGGCTCGCTCAAACTATCGCCGGACGGCCGGCTGGCTGCAGTCGTCGTCACGCAATACTGCATCGAAAAGAACAAGGGCGCCGGAGACATCTGGCTCGTCAATACCGACGGTAGCGGTGCGAGGAGGTTTACGACGGGCGAGACGTCAGAGAGCTCTCCCGACTGGAGCCCGGACGGGAAGCGGCTGGCGTTCACGGCGAAGCGCGACGGCGAGAAGGCGCAGCTGCAGGTCATCCCTCTCGGCGGCGGCGAGGCCGAGGAGCTGACCGATATGCCGCTGGGCGTCTCGAGCCCGGGATGGCTTCCAGGCGGGAAACGGATCGTCTTCGTCTCCCCCGTCCTGCCCGGTTACGAGGAGGATCTCGACTCGATGAAGGTCGAGATCGAGAAGCGCGGCAAGAGCAAGGTTTCGGCGAAGGTCACAGAGGACGCCTTCTACCGCTACTGGGATCACTGGCTGACCGACGGCTACGTCAACCACCTCTTCGTGATCGATCTCGAGACGAGGGAAGTGACCGACCTTATGACCGGGTGGGACCGCCTCACCGGCGCAAGCGGACTAGGCTACGACATCGCTCCCGATGGCGGGGAGATCGCATTCACAGCGTTCCGTTACGGTGTGCCGTACGATTCGCTCACCACCGACATATACCTGATCGACGTCGAGAGCCCGGGAAAGCCGAAGAACCTCACCGCGAGGAACCCGGCCAACGATTTCTCGCCGTACTACACTCCTGACGGCAGGTATATCCTCTACGGAGCGCAGAAGATCGTCGGCTTCTACGGCGACCAGGTTCGGCTCGTCAGGTACGATCGCGGCACGCACGGCAAGAAGAAGCTGACCGGGTTGTTCGACCGCTCACCCTCGGGCTGGGTGACCGGTGCAAAGGCGAAGACGATATATTTCCGCGCCGAGGACCGCGCGATGGGCTCTCTCTTCTCCATCGGTATCGACGGCGGAGAGGTCAGGGAGATCTACCGGAGCGGATACAACGGGTCGATAGGCGTCACGCCGAAGAACAGGCTCGTCTTCCTGCACCAGGACAATGCGCAGCCGAATACGGTCTATTCGATCAAGACAAAAGGCAGCGGCCTCAAGAAGCTCACAGACTTCAACGACGAACTCCTCTCCGACATCGAGTTCGGCGTGATGGAGGACGTCTGGTTCAAGGGCGCCGGGGGCGGGGACGTGCAGATGTTCGTGATGCACCCCCCGTTTTTCAACCCCGAGGATAAGACGAAGAAGTGGCCGCTGCTCGTACTCGTCCACGGCGGGCCGCACGGCACCTTCGGCGACGACTTCCATCCGAGATGGAACACGCAGGTCTTCGCCGCGCCGGGTTACGTCCTGGCGATGGTCAACTTTCACGGTTCGTCGAGCTTCGGACAGGACTTCACCGATGCCATCACGGGCGAGCACGGCCGCAAGCCGTACCTCGACGTGAGTGCCGCCGTCAACGTGATGCTCGAGAGGGGCTACATCGACGAGAAACGTATGGCGGTCGCCGGCGGCAGCTACGGCGGATACCTCGTCAGCTGGATCGCCACACAGACCGACCGGTTTGCGTGCATCATAAACCATGCCGGCGTCTTCGACCTGCTCGTGCAGTTCGGTTCCGACTGGACGTTCGGCCGGCCGCGCGCCTACGGGGGCAATCCGTGGGACAGCATGGACGACGTGATCCGCTGGTCGCCCGCGCACAATATGGAGAAATACGTTACGCCGACCCTCGTGATCCACGGAGAGCTCGACTACCGCGTGCCGGTCGGCAACGGGCTCGAGGCGTACGGGATACTCAAGCGGAAGGGCGTGCCGGCGCGCCTGATATATTTTCCCGATGAGAACCACTGGGTGCTCACTCCGCAGAACTCGATCTTCTGGTATGGTGAATTCCACGGCTGGCTGAAACGCTGGATCGGCGTCGGTCCGGACATACAGTGGTAAACGGGATTTGGATGAACAGAAAGGGATCAACATGTCCGCCATGAATGTGCCGGCGGTTAATGTTTCCGCCGCGCTTGGCCTCGTCCTGCTGCTTCTGCCGCTGACTCTGGCGGTCCTGCTGCCGGAGGACGCTCAGTGCTACGACCGGCTGACCGGCCGGATGGACGCCTCGCGTTCCGAGGTCATCGCCGAGAACGGCATGGTCTGCTGCGCCCACCCGCTCGCTGCGCAGATCGGGATCGACATCCTTAAGAAGGGTGGCTCGGCCGTCGACGCGGCGATAGCAGTAAACGCGGCCCTCGGACTGATGGAGCCTGTAGCGAACGGCATCGGCGGCGATCTCTTCGCGATCGTGTGGGACGCGAAGACGCAGAAGCTCTACGGACTGAACGCGAGCGGACGCTGCCCCGGACTGCTTACAATCGAAGAGGTGAAGAAGGCGGGACACGATAGATATATCCCGTACACTGGATTCCTGCCGCAGACCGTCCCCGGCTGCGTCGACGGGTGGTTCGAGCTGCACGATCGGTTCGGCAGAATTGCGATGAAAGATATCCTCGCTCCGGCGATTAAGCATGCCGAGGAGGGGTTCCCCGTCACCGAGGTCATCGCACATTACTGGGAGCTCGGGAGCAGGCGGCTGAAGGATCAGCCGAATTTCGCCGCGACCTACATGCCCGGCGGTGCGGCGCCGCGCAAGGGGGAGATCTTCCGCAATCCCGACCTGGCGAACACATACAGGCTCCTCGCGAAAAAGGGCCGCAAGGCGTTCTACGAGGGAGATATCGCGAAGACGATCGACGAGTTCTGCGAGAAGCATGGTGGCTACCTGCGGTTCGAGGACTTCGAGAAGCACACTGGAACGTGGGTGGAACCTGTCGGGACGAACTATCGCGGTTACGACGTATGGGAGCTCCCTCCAAACGGTCAGGGTATCGCGGCGCTCCAGATGTTCAACGTCCTTGAAGGGTACGACATCGCCTCGATGGGTTTCGGCAGCGCCGACTACTTTCACTACCTGATCGAGGCGAAGAAGCTCGCCTTCGAGGACAGGGCGAAGTTCTATTCAGATCCGGCCTTCAACAATATTCCGGTCGCAGGCCTCGTCTCGAAGGAATATGCCGCCAGGCGCCGCGAGCTCATCAGGCCCGACGTGGCGCTGAGGCAGATCGACGCCGGCGACCCGGTACTCGAGACGGGCGAGACTACCTATCTCGTCGTCGCCGACAGGGATCGCAATTTCGTCTCGCTGATTCAGAGCAATTACGCCGGCTTCGGTTCGGGGCCGGTGCCCGACGGCCTCGGATTCTGCATCCAGGACCGCGGGGCCCTGTTCAATCTCGATCCGGAGCACCCCAACTCGCTCGAACCGGGGAAGCGGCCGTTCCACACGATCATCCCCGCGATGGTCACAAAGGACGGGAAGCCCGTATTCGCATACGGCGTAATGGGCGGCTCGATGCAGCCCCAGGGCCATGTCCAGGTACTGTGCAACATCATCGATTTCGGGATGGGGATACAGGAGGCGGGCGATGCGCCGAGAATAAGGCATTACGGATCGTCGCAGCCGACCGGCCAGCTCATGACCGATGGCGGGCGTGTCGTCTACGAGAGGGGGATCCTGTCCGGCGTGATCCGCGAGCTCGTCGCGCGAGGCCACACGATCGGCAAGGAGAACGGGGGATACGGCGGCTACCAGGGGATCTGGTTCGACCATGGGAAGAACGTCCTGATAGGAGGCTCCGAGTCGCGCAAGGACGGCTGCGCGCTGGGATATTGATCCGGGCTCGCGTATCTGGCGCCGGGAGTGAAAAAATACACCCATGTCGGCCGAGCAGGCAGCTTGCTGCCTGGCGAGTGCGCAAGCACTCTGTCAATCAGCGCAGGAGTATCATCTTTCTTTTTTCCTCAAATTCGCCAGCCTTGAGGCAATAGAAATAGACACCGCTTGCAACAGCCCTTCCCTCGTCACTTCTGCCATTCCAGTCGACAGACTTCTGCCCCGCTGTCATCTCCTTGTCCAGAAGCACCCTTACCTTTTCTCCCTTTGCATTGTAAACCGAGAGGGCCACTCTGATACTTGCGGGGAGATCGAACCTTATCGTTGTCACCGGATTGAATGTATTAGGATAGTTTTGATGCAGAGCGAAAGCAGCAGGAACATCCGGCATTTCGGTTCCAGTTATCACATCAGGCGCCGCTGGAGCACTCTCATTGCCGCTGAAATCAAGAGCTGTGATCTTGTAATGATACTTCCAACCCTCGACCACCGTATCCAACCAGTGCGGATCGGCAGTCGAATGAACCATGTTCTCCGGGCCAGGCTCGAAACCTTCATCCTCACTCCGATATATCCGGTAGTATTTAAAATCCTCTTCTTCGCTCTCTTCCCAGGACAGATCATTTCCGCTTTCGGAGTTGTATGCCACAGAAAATCCGTCGGGAACTCCGGGAGTCAGATTATCGACGGAGTATCCACTGTCGGGAGCTGAATCGAAATAGATCCATGGCGTCGATGTTAATGCACTAACAAAAAACGTTGAGTAGTATATGCCATCTGATATTGTGGAGTCGGCAAAAGTCGGCACAACAACGGAATACTCATGCTCAGTACGGGCTGGAACACTAACGGTATAATCCCAGTCTCCCGGGGGATAATATAGTTCTTCTCTCTCTTCGATCTTGGAACTTATTTCATCATATTCTTTGTTCTCCGAAAACTCCTGATAGGAAGTCAAAGTGTAGTCGATCTTTCGGTAGACAGCGTATTCTGTTACTGTAATTGTACCTCCTGTTTCATCAAAACATACCCTATCCCAGGAAATTCTAACCTGTCTGCCCTGATCATTCTGAATATCTATTATTGATCTGATATTCGGAATAATTGGGCGATCTGAAAGGTTAAAAAGAACAGATACGTTGTCACTTGCAAAATTCGCCACGGCCAGATCAAGATCGTTGTCTCCGTCCAGATCGCCCGCGCAGACTGAAATGGGATAATCACCAGTGCCATAATTCACAGCTGGAGCATATGTGCCGTCACCGTTGTTAAGGAGGACTGATACGTTGTAATCGTAAGAATTCAGATCGG
>JAUWMD010000220.1 GCA_030613345.1 Candidatus Krumholzibacteriota bacterium | reverse complement strand
CGGGCGCCGAGGTCACCGAGCACGGCAGTCGCGACGATCATCATCTCATCTCTCGTGATGACGCTCGAGTAGCCGTAGGCGGTCCTGTCTCCCGATATCAGCCTCAGGCCGAACCCTGTGTCCGTGCCGCTCGAGATCCGTTCGATGCGCCCGTCTGCGCACTCGATAAGGCGCGAGCCGGTCGCCTCAAAGAAGAGCTCGGCGAACCCGGCCCCATTCGAGACGGAGAACTCGAGGATATCGTTTATGTCGGAGGAAGAGGGTCTTCTCAGCATTTGTTCTCTTTCGCCTCCGGCACACTGTCCCGGCCCGTCTCCTCATCGAAGACGTGCTTGCTGTACTGGCCCTTGCGCTCGACGGGATAGTCCCCGCAGAAGCAGGCGATACAGTAGTTTTCCGGGTCGTCGACACAGGAGAGAAGACCTTCCCGGGAGAGGTAGTGCAGACTGTCCACTCCGAGATACTGTCTTGTCTCCTCGACGCTGTGGGAGGAGGCGATCAACTCTCCGCGCGTGGGCGTGTCGATCCCGTAATAACACGAATGTGTTATCGAGGGAGAGCCGATCCTGAGATGGACCTGGGCAACGCCGGCGTTCCTCATCATCGAGACGAGCTTGCGCATCGTCGAGCCGCGGACGATAGAGTCGTCGACAACGACGATGCTGCGGTCCTCGAGGACGCCGCGCACCGGGTTGAATTTTATCCGCACGTCCCAGTCACGTTCGTCCTGTCTAGGCTGGATAAACGTGCGGCCAACGTAATGGTTCCTGATCAGTCCGAGTTCGTACCTCAGCCCCGAGCCCTCGCTGAAGCCCAGCGCGATCGTGTTGCTCGAATCGGGCACCGATATGACGATATCGGCCGGGGCGGGGGCCTCTTCGGCGAGCTTTCGGCCGAGTTTGCGGCGGACCTTGTCGACATTCTCCCCGAACACCCTGCTGTCGGGTCTCGAGAAATAGATGAACTCGAAGATGCATCTCGAGAGGCGCTTCGCCTGTTCGGCGAACCTTATCGAGCGGGGCTCTCCGCCGTCGATCACCAGAATCTCGCCCGGCTCGACCTCCCTGACGTACTCCGCGCCGATTATGTCGAACGCACAGCTTTCCGACGCGACGATCCACGTGTCGCCGTCGCGACCCAGGGAAAAGGGCCTGAAGCTGTCAGGATCACGGGCCGCGATGATCCTGTCCTTCAGCAGGAAGACGAGCGAATATGCGCCTCGCACCTGCTGGAGCGACTCGACCACCATTTCCTCGATCGTCTCGGCCTTGCTGCGGGCGATCAGGTGGAGGAGGATCTCGCTGTCCATCGTGCTGCGAAAAATCGATCCTTCCTCTTCCATCTCGTGGCGCAGCTCAACGGCGTTGAGGAGGTTGCCGTTGTGCGCCACGGCGATCTTCCCGATCTTGCAGTCGACAAGAAAGGGCTGTGTGTTGACGGCATGGGACATACCGGTCGTCGAGTACCGGTTGTGGCCGATCGCCATATGCCCCTTCAGGCCGTCTAGCGTTTCCTTCGAAAAGACCTTGGAGACGAGGCCCATCGCCTTGTGTTCGTACATGCGGCCGCCGTCGGACGAGATGATCCCCGAGCTCTCCTGCCCCCTGTGCTGGAGAGCGTAGAGACCGAGGTACGTCATCAGCGCCGCCTGATTGCTGCCGTGGATCCCGAATACGGCGCACTCCTCTTTCAAGGTGCACTCCTTTGCTTGCCGTCTATCTCGGTCGTGCCTATGAACTCGAACGCCTGGTAATGAGGATTGAGAAGGAGTCCGTGCTTGCGCGATCTCGTCCCCGCCATCTCCTCGACCTTGCGGGTGGCTTCCTCCGCATCTTCCGCCCTTACGAGGATACGCCAGACCTCGCCGGACCTGATCCCGGTGACCTTCGCGCCTGCAAGCCTTGTGTTGAGCCTCGATGCGTACCCGCCATCCTTCCCGCCTCCCTGTTCCGACACGAACAGGTCGCAGGCGAATATTCTGCCCCCGCATTCTCCGCGGGGAAAATCCCTGTCGATCCTGAGGTCGCCTGATGCGGCCTCGTCCCCGCCGCCCGAGACGGCGAGGCTGTAGAAATGCTTGTTCTGATTGGTAAACGCGCTGTCCATGCGGATCTCGCGGTCGATCGCCTCACAGACCGCCCCGGCACTCTCCCCCTCGGCTTCCATGGCCCAGTATGAGTATCTCAGTATGCCGCAGAGGTCGCCGGCGAAACCCATCTTATCCGTCAGCGTCATCCACGCCGTCTGGGCGACGAGGTCCGTTACCTTGAGCCTGACCCACAGCTTCGCTTCGGTCTTCATTCGCCGCCCTCCTTCCATATTTTCAGCGATTCGAAAAATATCCTGCCCGGGCCTGCCGCCTCCATCTTTCCGGCATCGCCGCCGGCTTTCCTTCTCTTCATCCCCCACCCGCCGCCGAGGTCCTCGGACACCTGGCGCAGCCAGCTCGCCCTCTCGGGGTGTGGCATCATCGCCAGCACATTCCCCTCGCGGTTGCAGACACCCGCCATGTTCTCGAGCGATCCGTTAGGATTTGTGGGAAACGACGGATCGATCCGTCCGGCCTGCGTGCAGTACCGCAGGACGATCTGCCTGTTCTTCTTCATCTCTTCGAGTACTTTAACGTCATCGGTGGTAAACCGGCCCTCGGCATGTGCGATCGGGACCGGGACGACCTCTTCGTTTCCGATGGCAGAGGTCCACACGCAGTCGGTTCCGCCGTGCAGAAGATGTATCCATGCGCAGTAGTAGCCCTCCCTGTCCTCCATCACGTTGGGAGCAAGTGCCAGATCGACCCTCTCCCAGTGGATGCCGGGGATGAATCCCGACTCGACGAGCACCTGTGCGCCGTTGCAGATCCCGAGTATCGGCCGCCCGTCGGCGGCCAGTTCGCTGAGCTTGTCCATTATATGGTCTTTCGCGGACACCACTCCGGCCCTGATCCTGTCCTGGTATGAGAACCCGCCGGGGACGATCACGCCGAGTGCATCCTCGAGAAGAGCGGGGTCCTCGTTCCAGCGCAGCAGGTCCGCACCGAGCCCGACCGACCTCACCGCATCGACCGTCTCGTATTCGCAGTTCACGCCGGGAAACTGGATTATCGCAACCTTGCCGATGAAGGATCTGGCCACCTACTCTCCTTTCTCGATGCCGAATATCGAGCGGCACCCGGTCATGTATATCTCGGCCAGCTCGCCGAGCTCCCACGAAGCGAGGGCCTTCCCGTTTACAACGACCTCGAGCTTCGGCGACGCCTTCAGCATGCCCAGCTTACGCAGCTTGACCCTGTTGCGGGCGCATATGGCAAGGAGCTCCCGCTCGTTTCCCGGCGGCAGCTCGACGATGAAGCATCCCGTCTCGGAGAACAGCACCTTCTCCGGCGGCAGTCCGGTCGAGTCGAACTCGTCGAGATCGACGGCCAGTCCGAGCTTTCCGGTGCCGTTTCCGCCGAGGGCCATCTCGGCGAGCGCCGTTAGCATCCCGCCCTGTCCCGTGTCGTGGCACGACCTGACCCAGCCGTGCGAGTGGAGATCGAGGACCGTTCTTATCTGTCCCCGTTCGCGGACGAAATCAGCCTCGGGAACGTTTGCTCCCATGGTACCGTAGATCGTCCTGTAGTATTCGCTTCCACCGAGCTCATCGAGCGGCTCGCCTATGAGAAAAATCTCGTTGCCCTCTTCCTTGAACGTGATCGAACGGCTCTTCGAATAGTCTTCTATAACGCCGACGGTGCAGATGATCGGTGAAGGCGGGATCGCCCTGCCGCTCCCGCCCTGGTTGTAGAAGCTGACATTCCCCGACACGACGGGCAGCGGGTGGTTGCCTTCGTGGGAGAGCAGTCCGATCCCCCTGCAGGCATCGCCGATGCCCCGCACACCCTCGAAGAACTCCCAGAAGACCTCCTCGATCTCGGGGTTGCCGTAGTTCAGGCAGTCTGTGATCGCCGCCGGCACTCCGCCGACGGCGGCTACGTTGCGGGCCGATTCGCAGACAGCCAGCGCGCCGCCCTGGTACGGATCGATGATCCCGTACCACGGATTGCCGGCGACCGCCACGGCAAGCCCCACCGGGCTGCCCGCGACCGGCGCGAGCACGCCCGCGTCGGCCTCGCCCGGCCTGATCACGGCCCTTCCCTGTACCTCCGAGTCGTAATGCCTGAAGACATAGTTCTTCGAGGCGATGTTCGGCGAGCCCATGATCTTCAGGAAATCTTCGCGAAGGGAACGGCCTTCCTGCCACTCGGGCTCCTCGAAGAGGACCTTCCTCGGGCTCTTCGGCCTGTCGTAGGAGATACCGGTCGTGATGACCTCGACCGGAGTCTCGCATACCTTCTCGCCGCCGCTCTCGATCGTGTAGAGCTCGTCGCGTGTGACGTCGGCGATGACCACCGCGCCAGCCCCGTGATAGAGATGGGGCAGCTCGAAATCCTCGTTGTATATCTTCAGGACGTCGTCGACCAAATTTTCCTGTACAGCCAGCGCGTA
>JAUWMD010000099.1 GCA_030613345.1 Candidatus Krumholzibacteriota bacterium | reverse complement strand
AAAGGGATAGGGGATTAGCTCGTACGATCCGGTGGCGTATTATTCGTCGGGGGCACCGGGAGGGCACCGGAATGTGAGACGGCCCAATCCTGATAGATGCCTGGGGGGTGTACCTGTTTTTATTTCAGGGAACTCTTAGGCCCAAAAGTTTGGGTATAGCGGAGGAAGGCAGTGAGTTTATCCGGGTACCTTCCATAAAACTCTTTGTTATAGTAAGTATACTATGATACAGTCCGGCAAAGGTTAAATGAGGACTTCCTTTGCATTCCGAGGATAAGGAAACTGCGCTGCATCTACCCTAATTCATCGATCCGATTCCTCTTTCTATGTTTGGATCAGGTCATCTTCTGCCATGCATGCTTTAAGGGGGAACAGGAATGAGTCGATCGATCAGGATCACACTTCTTCTCAGTCTGCTTTTGTTGATCAGTGTATTTCCATCGCTAAGGGCCTGGTGGTTCTCAGATGGGGTTCCCGTTACGACTGCTCCGGGAATTCAGAAAAGATGCCGCCTGACTGACGATGGTGAAGGCGGAGCTATAATAGTATGGGAGGATTCTACCGGTGGAGTCGATCCCGATATCGCCAACGACATCTATGCCCAGCGCATCGATCTAATGGGAACGGCACAGTGGGGATATGCTGGAACAGAAGTCTGTGACGTCATCGAACATCAGGAAAATTGCCAGATTATAACCGATTTCCAGGGCGGCGCCTATATCGCCTGGGAAGATTGGCGCGACGCTAATGCTGATATATATGCTCAACGGGTCAATAGCGATAGATTCCTCCATTGGAATTTTCAGGCGGAGCCCGTCTGCACTCAGAGTTTCAAGCAGTCCGCCCCACAGTTAGCAATGGATTGGTCTGGCGGGGTATTTGTTGTCTGGATGGACTATCGCAACGCCGATGCTGATATATATGCTCAGCGTCTGAATGGAGGCGGACAGCCTGAGTGGACAGTCGATGGTGATTCCATCTGTACTGCTCCGGGTATACAGGAGGGTCCGAAGATCGTTTCGGATGGCCTTGACGGGGCGATAATAACGTGGTTCGACGGCCGGAGCGGCAACAACGACATCTACGCACAGAAGGTCAATCCCGCCGGCGATATCCTGTGGACTGTTGACGGAGTCCCGGTCTGCACTGCAGCGAACGAACAGAACTGGCCGGAAATCGTCTCCGACGGAGCCGGCGGCGCGATCATCTCATGGCATGACGGACGTAGTGGTCTCCTGGATGTCTATGCCCAGTGGATTGATGCCTCGGGCGTTCCACAATGGGCCGTCGATGGAGTTCCCCTCTGTACGGCGGCGGGTGATCAGGCACAGACCTACATCGTATCCGACGGAGACGGAGGAGCCATCGTAGTATGGCTTGACGGCAGGAGCTTTCCGGACTGGGGCCTTTTCGTTCAGCATATAGACGCATCGGGAACGGTCCAGTGGGCAACTGATGGAGTGCCCCTTTCTACTTCTACACTGAAATTTCACACGCAGTACTCCGCTGGATTGGTCTCAGACGGTGACGGAGGGGCGATCGCGGCCTGGATAGACACCCGCGGAGGCGGAAAAGTCTACTCTCAGCGAGTAGATGCTTCGGGGACGATACTGTGGACGACCGATGGGGTACTGCTTAGCAACGCAAATTCAAATCAGGAATTGCCGGCTATCACATCTGATTGTTTCGGAGGAGCGATAATTGCCTGGCAGGACGATCGGAACGGTGAATCTGACATCTATGCCCAGCAAATCGACGCAAAGGGAAGAATCGGTTATCTCCTGCCGGATATCCATTCGGTCACCGATGTTTACGGCGATGAGGGTGGATTCGTGCAAGTGATCTGGGATGCTCCCAAGACAGATTTCGTCACTGGAGATATAACTGAGTATACCATATGGCGGGCCCTGGAGACCCCGGCGGCACTGAGTATGATCAAAGGGGATGCGACGGTCGTTTCCAGTCCTTCTGAAGCGCTCAACGCGGCAGCAGCCGACCGGGAAGATCCCATCCTCCGGCTCTCATCCCTCAACGGAGAAATGCTCTACTGGGAACTGATGTTCACGCAAGCGGCATATCGCCTCGAGGGATATGCCAAGACAGTACCGACTCTCTTTGACTCGACAGCTGTCAATGATGATTATCACTACTTCCAGGTCATCGCCCATACGGACGATCCCTCGATATTCTATGTCTCGGAACCTGACAGCGGGTACTCGGTAGATGATCTTGCTCCATGTTTCCCGGCTGGTCTTGCAGGGACACAGTCTTTCGCACCGGAAGGTCTCTGGCTTACTTGGAATCAGAATACTGAGGTTGACTTTGACCTCTACAACGTCTATCGCGATATAGGCCCCTCGTTTGATCCGGGACCAGGCAACCTGCTCCTCTCCACGTGCGAAACGAGTACCTTCGACGGAGGGTGGCGCTGGGACGCCGGTTACTGTTACAAGGTCACTGCCGTCGATATTCACGGTAACGAGAGCGAGAATGCATCGGTGTGCGCCGAGCAGGTCACCGGCGACGACCCGATGCCGCTTCCCGACGCAACATTCCTCGATCAGAACTACCCCAATCCCTTCAATCCGAGCACGACGATCACATTCGGACTGAAGGAGAAAGGACACGTCTCGTTGAGGATCTACGATGCGTCCGGAAGGTTGGTTGCGACACTCGTAGATGAAACCCGGACTGCGGGCAGCTACATTGTGGAATGGAACGGTCGCGAAAAGAACGCATCTAGCGTGGCTAGCGGAGTCTATTTCTATAAACTGAGCTCGAAGGACTTCGAGGAAACTAAGAAAATGATTCTTCTTCGCTAAAGGTAGCACATAGGTGGCAACGGCTCTGATCCCCGATTCTTGGACCGCCCCTACTCGCATTTATGCTAGTCTTACGGGTCCAACCAGTGGCCTCACCTAGAAGCCAGGAGGACCCATCGATGAAGAGAAGCAGATTTTCCGTAGAACAGATAGCCACGGCGCCTGACTCCTACTCTACGATATTAACAACAAATCCTTTTTGTCCCGGAAGACGCGAACGGCCGGTATGACAATAAACGGGGAGGCGTGTCCTGCTCACACCTCCCCTATCCCTTGAGGTTACCCCGAAGGTCCCAGCCTTCGCCTCTAGGGATTTCTGTTACAACTGAATTATATTACCGGCCTCTCCGCCGCTCAATAATTTTTAAAGGCTCTCCTTCGATTTGGGCTATAATACCTATTATCTGATAAAACGTTGTAACTGCCACGGCGACAGGATGATATATCCAGTCACCTAGCGTAGAAGAACCATTTTTCTCGTCTGCTTCTCGCCATCCTGCTCGAGAACGCAGAAGTAGATGCCCGATACGGCGGCCTGTCCCGTCCCGACCCGGCCGTCCCATGTCACGCTGTGCGCGCCCTCGCTCATCCACTTCTCGCGGAGCGTCCTGACCAGTGTTCCCCTGACGTCGTATATCCTGATCGTGGTGTGACCGTTTCCCGGCAGGTAAAACGGGATCCACGTCACCGGATTGAACGGGTTCGGGTAGTTCTGGTCCAGCAGAAGCCTCGGTGGGAGCCTGCCGTCGGCCATATCCTCCACTCCGGTGGCGACGCCGATGGCGCCGAGGATGCGGAGCTTCCCGTAACCCCAGGTGTTGTTATAGACCGGCCCGGTGAATCCGTCCTCGAGAGCATGCGAGGCGAGCAGCAGCTCTGTCTCCGGCATCGTCGCAGTCGGCCATGCCTGCTGCACGAGCGCCGCAGCGGCGGCCACGTGCGGGCCCGCCGCGCTCGTCCCGCTGAACTGCCGGTAGGAGCCGTTCGGGTATCCGCTGCTCGTCGTGTGAGACATGGTCGAGTAGACGTCGTAGTTGCCCGGTGAAGCGATATCGAGCAGGTGCTTCCCGTCGATCCTCTCGCCGCGTCCGCTGAAGGCGCTGATCTCGCCTGCCGGGATCGATCCGCCGCCGACCCCGCCGTAACCCTCGAACCCGCGGGTCGAGTACGCCCCGTTGCAGAAGGCGCTGTCGCATGTGGCCGGCCACGTGACGTTGCGGTCGTTCGAGTTGTAATTGGAGAACTCGGCACCGTCCGCCCACGAGGAGAGATCGTCGGCGATGTTGCTGATGATCTCTACGCTCGCGACCGACCAGTTCATTACGTTCAGTTCCCAAACGCCCATCGCGTCGAGGTTAGCGTTGTGGTCTACGTACAGGTCCATCTTGTTCGTGCCTCGGACACTCGTGTCGAAATCGGTCCACACGTAGTAGTTATCGATGAGCTGCCATCCGCCGACAAGCTCTGTCTGTGTCCCGAGGGGAGTGCGCAGCCTGAAGGTCAGGTCGGAGAGGCTGCCGAGCCACAGGGTCGAGCCGTAGAGGAACGAGATGCTGTTGCCGAGGTACGTAGGCACGGTGATGATCAGCGTGCGGCCGCCGAGTGAGGGGATATCCGTTATCGCGTGCTTGCCGCCCCGGCCGAGGTTGCCCGAGGGAGTTATCTGTATGATCGTCTCGTTCTCGATCGAGATGACTTCCTCGTCGAGGGTCGAGCCGTCGAGGAACTCCCATACGAATCCGCCGAACTCGTAGAGCATCACGTCGGCGTCGCGCGAGCGCGCCCACGGGACGAGGTAGGAAACAGGCACGCCGGAGAAGAAATAGCCGGCGAGAAGCTCCGCGTCGGGGGCGATGCCGCAGAACCTGTGGTATCCGCGCGTTCCGCCGGCGACGATGCCCATCACGGCCGTGCCGTGCCCGTTGGAGTCGTCGTCGGAGAGGATCAGGTCTGTGCCGCGCATCCTCTCGACCGAGCCGTCGTTCATCGTCGCATAGATCTTCGAGCTTCCGAGCTGGACGAGTCTCTCGCCGACGTCGAGCTCGCCGTCCCCGTCATCGTCCAGTGCGACGAAGGTCGGCTCCCCGAACGCGGGAGAACTCTCGGTGAATCCCGCCGCGGGCCCGAAATCCCTGTTACTGTTATTATTCTGGTCGGCGTATATCCAGTCCCAGTATGTCTGGTATTCGTTGTCGTTGTTCGCCGGAGGGCTGCTGCCCCATACGCCGGCGTAGTCCATGATGTGGCCGTCGCGCAGCCTCAGGATCTCGTCTGAATCGAATTCGCCGTTGTGGTTGAGGTCGACGGAATCGTAGCTCGGGTCGAACACGCCGTTCTCGTTCAGATCGATCCAGTTGAACGTGTCGCCGTCGGCGTAGAAGAACGACGGGGGGAAGACGTCTATGCCCGTGTCGAAATCGGCAACGCGCATACCCCTGCCTGTGAGGGGGAATCCGAGAGGATCGTCGTAAGTCCAGGCGGAGTCTGCCTCGATCTCCGGGACGCTGACGTCGAGCGCCGGGTAAACGGCAGGCTTCCAGGTCGACTCGAGCCTCAGGACTTCCCGGCGGGCGCCGAGCCCGTCGATCTCGCTCCAGGGGATTATTACCGGATATATCGCTCTTGTCCGGGCTATCTGTCCGTCCACGCGGTAGAACTCGATGCCGCGCGATTCGAGTTCGGCGACTTCCGTTCCGCTGAGTACATGGTCGAACTTGACCGTCGCTACGGCCTTGTCGCCGCCCGCGGCTCCGAGCATGGCGCGCCGTGGATCGGCCGTCTTCATCGGAGCGGCGCGCATGTCGCGCTGGAAACGCATCTGTGTGTTCATCTTGCCGTGCGCTGCCGCTGCCGCCGCGTTTTCCGGCGGAGTTTCCCCGGAATCGATCGATGGTGCCGACCCGAGGACAATGATGATCAATGTAAGCAGAAAAAGTACAGGGGTGTTCCTTCTCACAGCGCGCTCCTTCCGGTGCGGTGTCTTGTACGTGCGGGACAGGCGGGGGGTGCGAATCCGAAGTGCGTCGTAGACCTGAGGCGGGGCAACCGCCACCGTAACGTTCAGCGGTCCGCTATATTCAAAATAATACAATTTTATAGCGGGGGAAAACGATTTTCCGTTATAGTCCGGCTGTAAAAGGGATTACGGCAATACCCCTGTCCCGGAAGGAGAATGATGTACTATCCGATATCGAACACGGAATCGCCAAAGGTGCCGTGGCGCCTTTCAATGATCTTCGTCATCCTCATCGCTATATCGGCAGGCGCGGTATATGCCGGGGTGGGGAGAGAGACAGGCCTCTTACAGGCGGATAACGATACGGCATCGGTGCTCACGCCTGAGGCGGCCGAAGCGTTTTCCGCTCCCGCACCGGAGGAGAAGATCTCTCCCTGGGACTGGGGATTTCGTTTCCGCATGAGGGAGACATATATCGTCAATCCGTTCGACCTTACCGACGACAACTTCGACGACTTGCATGCCTTCAGGTTCAGATCGCAGCTCTGGGGGGCATATAACCCGAACGAGTGGTGGAAGGTCCACGCGATGCTCACCAACGAGCACCGGCGGTGGCTCAAGCCGCAGGACGGTCCGGGTGGTGCGGGTTTCACCTGGAACGAGATAATATTCGAGAGCCTCTACATACAGGGCAAGTCGCTGAACTACACCCCGTACGGATTCATCGTCGGCCGGCAGAACCTCTTCTACGGCGAGGGGCTGATCTGCTGGGACGGCGGCCCGCTCGACGGATCGAGGACGGCGTACTTCAACGCGGTGCTGCTCCAGGGCGACTGGGGGAAGCGCAGTCTCGACATCCATTTCATATCGAATCCCGAGAAGGACGAGTACCTGCCCGTGATCAACAGCAAGGACCGTTACCTGATCGAGTGGGACGAGACCGGCGCCGGCCTCTACTACACCGACGAATCGATCGGCGGCAAGAAGCTCGAAGCGTACTATTTCTACAAGAACGAGGATGACCCCGACGGCGTCTTCCCCGAGAGCAACATCCATACGTTAGGGGCGAGGGCGACGGGCCGGTCATGGGACGCGTTCGATTTCGGTCTTGAATGGGCCTCGCAGATCGGCGACCGCGGAGAGGCAAGCAGAATCGCGTGGGGCGGATACCTCTGGGGGATCTACGATGTGCCGAGGGATGTTCTCCCCCTGGACATCGGCCTCGGTGGCTTTGCCCTCTCGGGCGACAAGCCGGAGACCGAGGACTACGAGGGGTGGAACCCGGTCTATTCACGCTGGCCCAAATGGAGCGAGCTTTACATCTATACACTCGTCAACGAGCGGGGCGTTGCCTACTGGGAGAACATAGGCGCGGGATGGCTCAATCTCGCCTGGACCGTCAACCCGCGAATCCAGATCGACGGGAAGCTATACTGGATGTGGGCGTTCGAGGAGGCGCCCGATCCGGAGGAACCCGTCTTCGGCGACGGAAATTTCCGCGGCATGCTCTCGACGATCAGGCTGAAGTGGAACTGGACGGAGTATCTCAGCGGTCATTTCCTGTGGGAAGCACTGATGCCCGGCGACTACTACGCCGACGACAGCGACTATTCCCACTTTCTGCGCTGGGAGATATACTTCAAATATTAGACGGGCTGTGTTATTCTACAGGCGACTCCACCTGTGGGCGAATCATAATTATCATGACTGGCGAGGAGGTTGTCATGTCGGAGATCGAGATAGGCAGGGTAGAGGATTACTTCGCCCATATCGACGTTGTCGCGATCGAGGTGACCGCCGAGGGGATCAAGGTAGGCGACACTCTGCACTTCAAGGGG
Organism: Candidatus Krumholzibacteriota bacterium; assembly: GCA_030613345.1. GTDB lineage: Bacteria > Krumholzibacteriota > Krumholzibacteriia > Krumholzibacteriales > Krumholzibacteriaceae > JAUWCL01. The sequence continues at coordinate 1,074 of JAUWMD010000099.1, read as the reverse complement.
CACACGACCGATTTCACGGAGAAGATCACCTCGATGCAGGTCGATCACAAGTCGGTCGAGGAGGCGCCGGTCGGCTCGGACGTCGGCATCAAGGTGAAAGACAGGGTCAGGACCCACGACCACGTCTACAAGGTAGTGGAGGACTGACGGCCGGGGCGCATCGAGTCTGACAGGCATCCAGAGTACAGCAACCTGACGCAGAATTCCTCATAATGGTAAGAGATTACCGTTATTGATGTTAGCCTGTTCCATGTGAACCTGGCGGAGCAGTCGTATCGCCGTAATTGTACCGCCTGGTACACATCCCCATTAATCCCCGGATGGCATGCCGTCCACAATCCTTTGCTGTACAACGCGTTGAACCGTTCCCCACCCCGGGGCACGGACCTTGCCTTTATAAAGCCCTGAATGGGTGACCCATCAGCAGCCAGAGTTGAAACTTCAAAACCGATGGAGGAAGCATAGATATGCTGAGGAAATGCATCATAGTGCTCGTCCTGGGACTGACCCTTGTCGCCCCGGTATCAGCACGAAAATATGGAGACGGGACGATGTTCATCTCACCGAAGATGTTCGTCGTTGATTACCAGGGTTCGAATCTGACTATCCACACCGAGGTCCCGTTCGGCGATGTCGACAGGGATGTTGAGCTCTTACTTTACGGAGTGGGCGACGTGTCAATAGCGCCTGTTTCTGTGAAGCCCGATCTGAGAGGGAATCTTGTCGTGAAGTTCGCGGCCGACGACATCAGGACGATTGTCGTGCCGCCGAAAACTGAGCTCACGCTTACCGGATACTACAAGGACGGCGAGAGCTTCTCCCTCTGCGCCACGATCCGCGTCAAGTGACGCAGAACATTCATACTCCTTGAATGAATAGAGCCGCCCCGGCGTCGGGGCGGCTCTTCTTTATGATCGATGTCAGGTCCGTGCCTGTGCCCGGACCTTTACGTACAGACAGCCGCTAGTGCCCATGCCCGGAGGGCAGCTCGAGGCCGTAGTTCTGTCTCTTGTCCGCGCGCTTGACCTGGAAGGCGAGGTAGATCGAGATCACACCGAGCGCCACCAGCATCAG
>JAUWMD010000231.1 GCA_030613345.1 Candidatus Krumholzibacteriota bacterium | reverse complement strand
ATTGGCGACAATGCGCCGCAGCCTGCCGTCGAGGGCCCCCGAGCCGGCCATCTTCATCGTTCCCTCGAGGGTGCCGTCGGCGCTCATCTTCGCTTCATGATCGACAATGAGAGGAGATTCCTCCGGGGCGCGGTAGTCGCTCCTCGAGAGGAACTCGCCATCGGGGGTGCCGACGAGGTAGTGCTGCTCAGCCTCGAGCAGCGACCAGATCGAGTTGTTGTACGGGACCCAGGTCGGATCGTACATCGTAAACGTTCCGTCATCCTTCCTGAGCGCGCAGACGCAGTGGTTGAACTGGTCGGCCGGCACGAGATCGATCCTGCTGCCCGCCATTGTCATCGCCGCGTAGCTGTCGAGGCCCGCGCCCCTCATCATGGCGATCAGCATCCCGGCGATATCCTTGCAGACACCGCTGCGCTGCTCGAAGATCATCGATGCGGGATGCAGCGTGAATCCCTCCCCCTCGCCCATCGTCTGGCCGCTGTACCGGATGTTCTGTGCGACCCAGTGGATGAGTGCCTTGGCCTTCTTCTCCTCCGACGAGTTCGAGACGCCCGCATCCCTGAGTATCTCGTCGACTTTTTCCTGTATTTCCGGCGTTACCTCGAACTGGTCCCGGTTGACGTCGAAGAACCAGCGGCTCTTCGCTTCCCAGCTCTCGGCGGTCGCCATCACGACCTTGGCCGTGAAGTCACTCTGGGCGGGCTGTTGCGTCTCGCGCTTTGCAGGCGGGAGGTCGAGGCCCCACCACGAGTACTCCGTCCTCTCTCCGCTGTATGTCGTTCCCGAGTAGAGGGGACCGTTGTAGATCTCCGAATTCAGCCGCTTGTCGGCGGGCAGGCTGAGGACATACCTCTTCTCGATGATCGGCGCCGGTCCGGCGAAGAGCACGATATCGAAATACTCGCCCGGCATCGGCGGGATATACCGGTCGTCGCCGGGAGCCCGGGCGGAGGTCTCCTGCCCGGCGCCGGACGGTGATGTGCTGGAGGCGCCGCCTTCGAGCAGGGCGTATGTGAATCCCTTGCGGAAGATGGTGACCTCAATGCCGTCGTTTATCTCGAGCCGCGGGAGCTGCAGGGTCTTGATGCGGTCCTTCCAGTAGATTGCCCGCTGGGGCGCCGGCAGGTCGTGTACCTGGGAGACGTCTACGGGGATCTTCTTTCCGCCGCGTATGATGTTGACCTCGCGCACCTCGACGTAGCTGCTCTGCGGGTCGTAGTTCCACCGCAGGACCGACCTGTCGCGGCAGCCGGCGGCGTTCAGCACCTTGTAGATGATGTAGCTGTCGACGTAGGTGACGCCCGATCGCTTCATATGGTTCACCGCGTAGTCGTAGACGACGAGATGGCCGGCGCCTTCGTGATCGTCCGCGGTCCCCGCGTCGGCGCCGCGGGAGAATACGTCGGCCGGCGGCCTGTCACCGGGCGGAAGATCTGTCTCGCCCGCCGTTGAGGCCGGCGTCGAGGCTGCGATCAGGATGATGGCGATGAACAGAATCGCCGATAAATGATCGATCAGTCTGCTTGAGCTCAAGGCGGCCTCCTGTCTTTCGGGTATATCAGGCGCAGGTTATTATCTCGAGATCGGGATTATACTACGCCTCAGCGCCCGTTACAACCGCGCCAGCGAATGAAACGCAAATACGGGCCCGGGGCCGCCGAAACTCCGCCAGATATATTGCATATAATACGAACAATATCCATTGTAATGCGGTTGATATTTCATGCCTGATTATCAATATCAGATATTCGTTGACTGATTGCCGCTACTCAGGTCTAATTAATAATAGTCGGCGGGTATTAACGCGCAACCCTGATATATTGCGGATTAATTTTCCGGAAAGAAGAGGAATTATCAAGCATCTATCATACGATTCATGTAAATCAGGGACTGCCTTTTTTCTCAATCGGGGGGAGAACTGAATATGTCGGAATGCCGGCATCAGTGGAATATGACAAATGTCCGGTTCGGATTCGTAGCCTTTGAGAAGTGTTTCCACTGCAGTGGTGTAAGGACCTTCTTTTCGAAGGAAGAATCCCCCCACCTCGGAGAGGCGTATCGGGAAGAGGAGCATTTCTGGAGCAGAGTGGAGAATGCACAGTCGCTCCGCTTCGATCTCGTGTGCAGTGAATGCGGAAGGGTCGAGGACTATACGGAGCTGATGGGGCTGCTGCACTGTACGGGCTGCCTGCCGGAATGCGAGGTGGAGATCTTACAGCAGAAGCTCGAAAAGGAAAAGACGTGGCTGGTCGTCGCGTTCGGGCACCTGCCGCCAGGATCCGACGAGCCTTTCTCTCCGGAGAAGATGAAAATACTGACGGATCATTTCAACCAGAGGCGCGACACATCGAGGTCGCGCATCAGGGTAGTGTCTTTCAGTCTTATAAAGGACTTCACCGTCTGCAAGGGAGAGTTCATCCACGATGTGGGCATGCTCTCCCAGGAGCCGCCGGCTGAAAGAAAACCTCTGTTCTGATAATTGAAAAAACGATTTCACCTGCTCAACCGGGAGGGTTACATGACTATTAACGAACTGGTCGGGAGCGTCGGTCTCAAACCGCTGAGCACGTTCGAGGATCGCGATATCAGCGGCGTTTTCGTTTCCGACATGGTAAGCGACGTCATGGCCGGCGCGAAGTCGGGCAACCTCTGGCTCACTATCCAGACCCACAAGAGTGTCATTCCCGCCGCAAATCTCGTCGATGTCTCCGCGGTCATCATAACCGGCGGCAAGGAAATCCCGCAGGAGACCGTCGAGCTGGCGAGCAAGTACAGTATCGCTGTCCTGTCGAGCGAACTTCCCACTTTCGAGCTGGTGGGCAAGCTCTACGAGCTGGGGCTGGGGAAGTAGCGCCCCCACCTTTTTTTCGCGAATCCCTGTGCGGCGGCCATGCCACCGCGGAATGGAGTTCTTCCCGTGGAGATGAGGATCATAAAGGATGTCCTGGGCGCATCGGTGCTCGGCGGGGAGGACCGGCTCGGCGAATCTGTCGAGCATATATACGCCTCCGACCTGATGAGCGATGTCCTCGCCTTCGGCAAACCGTACTCGATGCTGCTGACCGGGCTGGCCACCCAGCAAGCGGTGATCTCGGCTCACATGGCCGAATTCAAGGGCGTCGTCTTTATCCGCGGCAAGAAGCCGAAGGACGGAGCGGAGCAGTTCGCCAGGGATAACCAGCTCGTCCTTCTTTCCACGGATCTGGATATGTTCGATGCCTGTGCCAGACTCGATGAATCGTGGAAGAAGGAGCACCACGCACTCGAAAAGGGAGCGACAGAGTACAAGAGGGAAGAGATCCTGCTCAGCAGGGAATTGTGCATCAACGGAAACGATTTTACAAACGCCGGGCTCGTCTCCACGCAGGTCAAGTCTATCCTCAAGAAGATCGGGCTCGACCCCAAGCTCGTCAGGCGTGTGGCCATCTCGACCTACGAGGGCGAGATGAACGTGGTCATGCACGCGAAGAGCGCGCGGGTGAACCTGTCGATCACGCCGAAGCTCATCGAAGTGGTGATCGACGACGAAGGGAAGGGGATACCCGACGTCCAGCAGGCGATGGAGGAGGGATTCACGACTGCGACCGAGGAGATGAGGGCGATGGGATTCGGTTCGGGCATGGGGCTGCCGAACATCAGGAAGAATTCCGACGAGCTCGAAGTATCGAGCGAGGTCGACAAGGGAACGAAGGTGCAGATGCGCTTCTTCATATAGATCGACACGGGGCGGACCGCCCCCGGAAGGTAAGGGCCGGTTGACTCAGTATTACCATGCGCACAAGGTTGTATCCGAGAAATGCCACGGGCACATGGCATGCATGCGTAATTGTCCGACGCACGCGATCAGGATCAGGAAGGAAAAGGCGGTCATATCTCCCGAACTCTGCGTGGACTGCGGCACTTGCATGTCGGTATGCCCGCACGGAGCGATCGATCCTACAGCCGATCCGATAGCCGACATCTCCGGATTCAAGTACAAGGTCGTCGTCCCATCGCCCGTTCTATACACGCAGTTCGAGTCGGGGGCACACCCGGATATCATCCATGAGTCTTTCAAGAAACTCGGCTTCGACGAGGTCAGCGACGGGGCCAGGGCGTCGGCCGAGCTGATAAAGGCGATAGCGAAGTATCTCAAGACATACGAGGGAAGGCGGCCGCTCATCTCGTCACACTGCCCTTCGCTCGTCAGGTTGATTCAGGTGAGGTATCCCGATCTCGTCGAGCTCGTCCTGCCCATGAACG